>DATAMS010000519.1:0-16119 GCA_036260495.1 Thermoanaerobaculia bacterium | reverse complement strand
GTGGTCACCGGACGGATCGGCGATTGCGTTCGCGTCGATGCGCACCGGACTTGGAAACCTGTTTGTCGCCGATGTTGCCAATCCGGCGAACGTCCGGCGATTGACGAATTTTCCAAAGGATCAAGTCTCTCCCGACTCCTGGACTCGGGACGGAAAGATGATCGTAGCGGACCGGCTGGCCGGGGCTAACACGGATCTCTGGCTGTTTCCGGTGGACGGCAGCGAGGGGAAGCCATATCTCGCAACGCCGTTCGGGGAAAGGTCGGCCGATGTCTCGCCGGACGGCACGTACATCGCGTATACGAGCAATGAGTCCGGAAGGGATGAGGTGTACGTCGAACGCTTTCCATCCCATGCCGAACGAAGGCAATTGTCATCGTCCGGTGGCGATCTGCCTCGGTGGCGTACCGATGGTCGCGAGATTTTCTACGTCTCTCACAGCGAGTTGCTGAGTCTGGATATGACCAGTAAGACTGCCACGCCAAAGAAGCTCTTTTTATTGCCCGGCAACACCTACGATGTTGCCCGCGACGGGCAGCGCTTCATTGTCGATCGCCCGCTCGACGACAACTATTCTTCTCCTCTGACCTTCATCTCGAATTGGATAGCGGAGCGAAAGTAGGCTCAGCAGTGGTCGGTCAGAATTTATTTGGAGTAATCGGTCGTTCCTCCCTCTGCTAAGCACTCAATATTCGAATCATCGCGACGCAGGAGAGTGGCCGCATGTCCGTTCATGGCGAGGTTACGACCTCTGAATCCGAGGAAAGCCGGGAAGTTGGCGAGGCTCCGGAAGGCCGCAGACGAACCTTTCGGGCGATGGTCGTCGAGGATGACGAGGCCATCATCACGCTGGTGCGGCGGGTGCTCGAGCGTGAGACATTCAGCGTCGAGTGCGTGAAGACGGGAGCGGCGGCGATCGAGCTCATGAAAGTCGTCGCCTACGACCTTCTCATCCTCGATCTCGTGTTGCCGCTTGTGAGCGGGGAAGAGGTGATGGAGTTCCTCGAGGCCACACAACCGCAAACGCTGCGGCGCGTGATCGTGATGACCGCGTCGCCGCGCGCGCTTCCATACGAATTCCTGCGGCGGATCTGCAAGCTGCTGACGAAGCCGTTCGACATCGACGAGCTCGTGCTGATGGCGCGCGAGTGTGTTCAGGGTGACGATTCCTGCGGGCCGGCGGTTGCCTCCTGCCCCTCGTGACCAGCCGAAAGCGCACCAAAGCCTGTCCTCGCCACAATCCCGCCACATTCCTGCTGTTGGTTCTCCTCATCTAAACACTCGCATGCCACATCGCGGGCGTCATATTGCGCTCGAAGGATCGAAGGAGATCGCGATGGGGAGCAGCGACACGACCAACACGGAATACGAACTGCGGGTCCCGAGGGGACTGGTGCGGTCTGCGTCACGAAACGGCAACGCCCGCCGTGCTACCCTCCGCCGCATGAAGCGAGCGTTACTTGGGATCGTCCTTTTTCTTACTGCTGTTTCTTCCTTCGCTGCCGGCAAAAACCTCACCATCATTAAAGCGGGGCCGATCGGCGAAGTTGCCAGTCTGGCCGAGGCGAATGAGATTCGCGTCGTATTCAGCGAGCCGATGGTTGTTGTCGGAAAGATTCCGAAGCAACTCGACGTGCCGTGGTTTCATGTCGAGCCGGCGATCAACGGATCGTTCCGCTGGTCGGGGACGACGACGCTGATCTTCACGCCCGATGCGAAGACGCCGCTGCCGTTCGCGACGAAGTACAACGTCACGATCGACGCTGCTGCCAAAGCGGTCAGCGGAAAGACGCTCGGCAAGGCGTATCACTTTTCGTTCACGACGCCGACGATCCAGCTTCTGAGTACGAACTGGTACCGCAAAGGCGGCAAGTACGACGGTGCGATCGTCATCGCGCTGACGTTCAATCAACCGGTCGATGGCGCCACGCTCGGCTCGCATCTCGTGCTGCGAACGGTCGGTCATGAATTCAAGGCGCCCGACCTTCCGGCGCGCGAGCGGCTGGCGAAACTCGAGCCGGCGCAGCCTGCAGCGTTCGATGCGAAAGTGGCGAAGGCGACGCAGGCCGCGGCCAGCGACGGACAACCGGTGCTGTCGTTCTTTCCGACCGATTGGGACAAGAAACACTTCAAGCCATCGCCGGAGATGGTCGTTGTCGAGACAAAGCCAGGAGTACCGCCCGACACGAATTTGCAGATCTTTGTCGACGACAAGCTGGCGAAGGACGCGAACAACGTCGCCAGCGGACATCCGCAAACGTTCACAATCGAGCTCGGCCCAACGTTCTTCATCGAAAAGACGGAGTGCCTGACCGAGTGCGGCCCCGAGTACTACAACCCGATCTCGTTTCGCGTCAGCGGCGGCGTGCCGTACGTGAACTTCAAGAAAGCCGTCAGCGTCATCGACATCACCGATCCAGCGCACGAGGTGCCGGTCACGCCAACCGAACCGAAACGCGCCGTCGATCCGAGCGCCGCTCCCGCCACGCAGTACAGCCTCGACGAGCTCGGATACTCCGTCACTCCGGCGCACACCTACGCCGTTCGCGTCGATCCATCGCTCAAATCCGAGAACGGCCAGACGCTCGGCTACACCTGGATGGCCGTCATCGAGTACTGGCACAAAGCCGCGTACATCAGCTTCGGCGACGGTCACGGCGTGTGGGAATCGAGCGGCGGGCCGATGCTGCCGTTCCACGGGCGAAACTACAAGAATGTCACGCAGTGGATGACGCCGTTGTCGCTCGACAAGCTCGTTCCGACGATCGTCGAACTGCAGAAAGAGAGCTTCAAGAAAACGCCTGAAACCGCCGGTGCGCAGCGCAATCTTGCGCCTGTTCCGGACAAGCTGCAGTCGTACGGCCTCAATCTCAAATCGGCGCTTTCATCGATCGGCAACGGCATCGTCTGGGCCGTCATCAAGCCGGGCGACCCGATCGCGAAGTCGAAGACGTATTCCGAAGACACCGCCGGCACCATCGTGCAAGTGACGAACCTCGGCATCACCGTCAAGGACTCGCCGCAAAACACGCTCGTCTTTGTCACGCGCCTCGACAACGCCGCACCGGTGGCGGGAGCGAAGGTGTCGATCCGTACGATCGAGAACAAAGTCTTCTGGACCGGAACCACCGACGCGAACGGCATCGCCATCGCGCCGAACACCGATCTCCGCGTGGAGCGGGACAAGAAGAACGAGAAGGGCGAAGAAGTCCCGGTCGAGTCGTGGGAAGCATTCGGCCTGCACTTTGTCGTCACCGCCGAAAAAGATGGCGACACCGCCTACGCATCGAGCGACTGGAACGACGGCATCACGCCGTGGGAGTTCGGTCTCAACTTCGATCTCGATGAAGCGAAGCCGCTTCTGCGCGGCACGACGTTCACCGACCGCGGCGTCTACAAGCCGGGCGAAGAAGTACACGCCAAGATCGTGCTTCGCAGCGACACGCCCACCGGCATGCAGCTTCTGCCGGCCGGCACCGACGTCGAGATCGTCGTCACCGACGCGCACGACAAAGAGGTCGACAAGCGCACGGTCAAGTTGAATGACTGGAGCAGCTCGGAATGGGTTTGGACCGTGCCCGCCGACGGCGTCCTCGGCGACTACGGCATCAAAGCCTCGGTGAAATCGCAGCGCCTGATGACGTTCGGAAGTTTCCTCGTCGCTGCGTATCGCCGTCCCGAGTTCCGCGTCGATGTCACGCTCAAAGGCGCGCCTCCGATCGCGGGTACGAAACTGAACGGCACGATCATCGGCAAGTATCTCTTCGGCGGCGCGATGGCCTCGCGGCCGGTGAAATGGACGTATTCGAAAGTTCCTGTTTACGACGTTCCCTCCGCGATCCGCGAGCGGTTTCAGGAAGGGCAGTGGGAGTTTCTCGGCGAAGACTCCGAGCAGCGCCGCGAAGGCGAAACGATCAACACCAAAGAGGTGAAGCTCGACGCGAAGGGTGAGCTGAAACTGACGCTCGACACCGACATTGCCGCGGGCGTGCCGTGGAGCTACGTGCTCGAAGGCAACGTGACCGATGTCTCGCGCCAGCAGCTCGCCAATCGCACGGCGTTCCGGGTGCATCCGGCGCCGTGGTACATCGGCGTGAAGTCGCCGAATTATTTTTCTGACGCCACGAAGGGTCTCGATACCGCCATCGTCGCAGCCGCGCTCGATGGCACCGCGACGCCCGGCGTTTCCGTCAGCGTCGATCTCCATCGCATCCAGTGGAACTCCGTCCGCGAAGCCGCGGGCAACGGTTTCTACAACTGGTCCACGGAGCGCAAAGAGCTTCCCGCCGGACATTGGGATGTGACCACGCAGGCAACGCCCGTCCCGCTGCACATTCCGCTCGGCGAAGGCGGCGAATATCTCATCATCGCAACAGCGAAAGATGCCGACGGTCGTTCGACGACGACGCGCACCTGGTTCTACGCGGTCGGCGGTGGCTACACGGCCTGGGCGCGCGCCGACAGCAATCGCATCGAGCTCGTACCGGAGAAGAAGACGTACAAGCCCGGCGAGACCGCGCGGATCATGGTGAAGTCGCCGTGGGAGCACGCGACGGCGCTGCTCACGACCGAGCGCGAAGGCGTGCGCACGTGGAAGACGTTCGAGCTGACTTCGACGCAGACGACGGTTTCCGTGCCGATCACCGAGAAAGACATTCCGAACCTTTTCGTTGCGGTGACGTTGCTCAAAGGCCGCACGAAGGATGGCATCGAGGACGAGAGCGATCCTGGCAAGCCTGCCTTCCGCCTCGGATACACCGCGATCAGTGTCGTCGATGCAGCGAAGCGTTTGAAGGTCGCGGTCAAAGCAAATCGCGATGAGTACCGCCCGGCATCGAAGGCGCGCATCGAAGTCGATGTGAAGGATGCCGCGGGCAAGCCGACGCAATCTGAAGTCACGCTGTGGGCCGTCGATTACGGCGTGCTCTCGCTGACGGCGTACGAAACGCCGGATGTGCTCCAGTCGATCTATCTCGAAAAATCGCTGCAGGTCCTCAACTTCGATTCGCGCCAGAAGATCGTCAGCCGCCGCGTGCTGACGCCGAAGGGCGAGACGCAGGGTGGCGGTGGGGGCAAGGACGCCGGACCGGGCGTGATGCGCAAAGACTTCCGCGTGCTCGCGTTCTGGGTCGGCTCTGTCGTGACCGACGCGAAGGGCCACGCGAAGACCGATGTCACGCTCCCCGAATCGCTGACGACGTATCGCATCATGGCCGTGGCCGGCGACCGCGGCTCGCGCTTCGGCTGGGCGCAGAACGAGATCCGCATCAACAAGCCGGTGCTGCTGACGCCGACGTGGCCGCGCTTCCTCGCCGTCGGCGACAAGGCGTTCTTCGGCGGTGTCGTCCACTCGCAGCTCAAGCAGCCGGGCAAGGCGACGGTGACGATCAAATCGCTCGATCCGTCGATCGTCGAATTCACGCAGCCAACGTCGCAGACAGTCGACATCGCCGCGGAGGGTTCTGCCGAGGTGCGATTCAACGCAGCGGCGAAAGCGGTTGGCAACGCAAAACTGCAGATGACCGTGTCGCTCAACAAGGAGACCGACGCGTTCGAAGACTCGCTGCCGGTGCGCATCCTCACGCCATCCGAGACCGTCGCCGCGTATGGCGAGGCCAAGCCCGACGCGAAGGAAACGCTGGCAGTGCCGAAAGATGTCGTGCCGTCGTCCGGCGGATTGCACGTCGAGCTGTCATCGACGGCGATGGTCGGTCTGGCCGAAGGCGCTTCGTACCTCGTCGATTATCCGTACGGTTGCGCGGAGCAGCGCTCGTCCGGCGCGATGGCTCTCATGCTCTCCTCCGATCTCGGCGAGGCATTCGCGCTGCCCGGTATCGATCCGAAGAAAGGCCGCAGCATCGCGCAGGCCACCATCAATGAGCTCAACAACTACCAGTGCGGCGACGGCGGCTTCGCCTTCTGGGCCGGCGAGTGCTACACCGAATCGCCGTACATGACCGCAACCGTGTTGCACGTGATGCAGCGCGGCGAGAAGTTGAAGTACGACGTCAACAAAGACGTGACGAAGCGCGCGTACGACTACCTCGACGCCAAGCTGAAGGAACCGCGTCCGACGAACGAAGGCTGGTGGCCGGCGTACACGGCGTGGCAGGCCTTCGCGGTGAAGGTACTGACCGAAGGCGGACGAAACGAGGACAGCCACATCACGCGGCTCTACTCGTACATCGACCGCATGCCGCTGTTCGGCATCGCGTATCTCACCGACGCGATGCTGGCGAAGGGCGAGAAGGGTGCTCGCATCGATGAGCTGACGCGCCGCATCACGAACGGCATCCTTCCCGAGGGTGGCAGCGCGCACGTCGAAGAGCTGAACGATCCCTACCTTCTTTATTACTGGAGCTCGAGCGTTCGCTCCACCGCCATCGCCCTCGGCACCCTCACGCGCCACGGCGAGAGCGAGCAGATGGTCAAGCAAATGGTGCGCTGGCTGATGAAAGTGCGCCGCCAGGGACGTTGGGGCAACACGCAGGAAAACGTCTGGGCAATGGAATCGCTCGTCGATTACTACCGCAAGTACGAAAGCGAGACGCCGGACTTCACCGCAGTCGTGAAGATCGGCTCGGACACGATCGCCAACGATTCATTCAAAGGCCGCAGCACCGAGGCGAAGAATCACGACGTCCCGATGCAGCAACTCATGGTGCGCCCGGCGGGAGACACTCCGGTCACGTTCGATCGCCAGGGCACCGGCACGTTGTTCTATCTCATGCGACTGAAGTACACGCCGGCAGGTCTGATGCACGATGCGCTCAATCAGGGCTTCAGCGTCGAGCGCAAGTACTCGCTGAAGACGTTCAAGGCGGGCGATTTGATCAAGGTCACGCTACGCATTCGCAACACGAAGGAGCGCCGCTTCGTCGCGGTGATCGATCCGATTCCCGCGGGCACGGAGCCAGTCGAGTCGTGGTTCGCGACGACGGCAAGCGATCTCGCTGCCGAACAGAGTAAGAACGATACGCAGGGCGATGACTGGATGTCGTGGTGGAAACACGGCGGCTTCGATCACGTGGAGCGTCACGACGACCGCGTCAATCTTTTCGCCACGCGCCTCGGCGAAGGGATGCACGAGTTCACGTACATGGTTCGCGCCACGACCGCCGGCACGTTCATCACCGCACCGACGCATGCCGAGGAGATGTACGAGCCCGAAGTCTTCGGGAGAACCGCAAGCGAGGTCATCGAGGTCAAACCTTGATCAAAGTGGAGCGCCGGCGGCTCGCCGGCTGGACCGCCGGCGGCCTCGCCGGCGGTCTTCTCGCTCTCGCACTTTGGATCCGCCTCGGCCCGATTCCAACTATCACGCCCGACACCTCGCCGGTCATCGTCGATCGCAACGGCGTCGTCTTGTACGAGCCGTTGTCGCCGAGCGGCACCCGCAACGAGTGGATCGATCTTGTCCCCGAGTCGATCGCGGCCGCGACGATCGCAGCCGAGGACCGGCGGTTCGAGCATCACCCCGGCATCGATCCGATCGCGATCGTGCGCGCGATCGCGCACGACATCCGCCACCTGCGCGCGGTCGAAGGTGGATCGACGATCACGCAGCAGGTCGCGAAAATGCTGCTCGGCAATCCGCCGCGCACGATCGCGTCGAAAGTGCGCGAGGCCGTCATCGCGCTGCGCCTCGAGCATCGCTACACGAAGCGCCAGATCCTCGCGCTGTACGTGAATCTCGCGCCGTACGGCGAGCAGACGATCGGCGTCGCGCGCGCCAGCCGGCGCTACTTCGGTTGCGCGCCGGAAGAATTGACGATCGCGCAGTCAGCGTGGCTGGCGTCACTGCCGCAACGTCCGTCGACGCCGCGCCGCGCGCTGGCGCGTCAGCGCTTGGTTCTCGCGCGGATGCACTCGCTGGGATTGATCGACGATGCGGCCTGGCGCGAGGCGCGCGCGGAACGGCTCTCACTCGATCGCGGCATACAGCCGACACTCGCTCCTCACTTTGTCGAGCAGGTACGAAGCCGGTCGGGCGCGCAACGCAATCACCTCGTGAAGACGACGCTCGATGCCGTGCTGCAGCAGAACGTGCGCGGCATCATTGCCGCGGAGCGCGCGAACCTGCTCCGTCACGGCGCGCACAGCGTGGCCGTCGTCGTGCTCGACAACGAGACCGGCGGGTGGCTGGCGTGGGAAGGGTCGGGTGACTACTTCGGCACCGACTTCGGCGGCGCGATCGACGGCGTAACGACGTTGCGTCAACCCGGCTCGACGCTCAAGCCGTTCACGTACGCGCTGGCGTTCGAGGAAGGAATCACGCCCGCAACGGTGCTCGCCGATGTGCCGTCGCACTTTCCCACGGCCGAAGAAGGGGTTGTGTACACGCCGCGCAACTACGACGGCGGCTATCGCGGTCCGCTGCGCGCTCGCGCCGCGCTGGCCGGATCGGAAAACGTTCCCGCGGTCGCGCTGCTGGAGAAAGTTGGGCCTCCCGCGTTGCTGCGCATGCTGCGCGGCAGCGGCTTCCGCGATCTCACCCACACCGCCGATTACTACGGCCTCGGGCTCACGCTCGGCGACGCCGAAGTCACGCTCGAACAACTCGTGAGCGCATACGCAACGTTCGCAAGGGGAGGCGTAGCCGTCTCAACCACGATGCTGCTCCGACCCCCGACCCCCGATTCACGACAACCGATCCGCATCGTCTCCCCGCGCACCGCGTTCTGGATCACCGACATCCTCAGCGACTCGCACGCACGCGAGTTCATCTTCGGCCGCGGCGGCAATCTCGATTTTCCGTTTCCGGTCGCGGTGAAGACCGGCACGTCGCAGGCGTACCACGACAACTGGACGATCGGTTACACGCGCGCCGTGACGGTTGGCGTCTGGGTCGGCAACTTCGACCGCCAGGCGCTGCGCAGTTCCAGCGGCGTCACCGGCGCCGGCCCGATCTTCCACTCGGTCATGCTCGCCGCGATGCGCCGCGCCGGCGACAACGGCGAGCGCGAGATCGTCGATCGCCCCGACGACCTTGAGCAGCAGCCAATCTGCGCGTTGTCCGGACTGCGGCCATCAACGTCGTGTCCCGCGATCGAGAGTGAATGGTTGCCGCGCGATGCCCCCGTCGAATTCTGCGCCTGGCATCACGCCGGTCGGATCGACTGGCCGGAGGAGTATCGCGATTGGGCGGCGGCACGCGAACGCCGCACGCCTGCGTCCGCGCCGCGGGCCTTCGCCGGCCGCGAAACACGATTCCGTATCACCAGCCCCTCCAACGACACGACGTACCTCGTCGATCCCACTCTTCATCGCGAGTTCCAGGCGATCCATCTGCGCGCAACGAGCGATGCGACCTGGAGCGTCGACGGAAAGCCGGCCTCGAGCGAGTGGCCGTTGCGAACGGGCAAGCACTCGATCGTCGCGGTCAATCGCCGCGGCGAACGCGACGTTGTGGCGATCACGGTTCGATAATTGCGTGGAGAATCATCGACCACAAGGACACAGAGATCACGGAGTTTTCTCTGTGTCCTTTGTGTCTCTGTGGTTAAAGGGTTTTTGTTATGCCGAAGACGATCAAAGATCTGCCTCAAATCAAAGCTAGCGACCGATTTGTGATCACGAATGGCGATGTCGAACTGCCCAGCGCGAGTGGCGATATTCGTGAACTGCGAGGCATGCTGAGCTCAGGCCGGCGGAGAGTGACCGTGGAGCAGATGAACGCGACCGTTTTGCGGGAGCACGCTAGTAGGCGGTAACTCATCGTGCCTACCGTTTTGCGCACCGGTCCATACCGGGTGTACTTTTACAGCCACGAACCGGGCGAGCCGCCTCATGTGCACGTCGATCGCGCGGAGCTGTCCGCCAAGTTCTGGCTGAGGCGCGTAGAGGCAGCGGCGAACTTTGGCTTTTCGGAACGAGAGTTGCGGCTAATCGAGCGGATCGTGCTTGAGAACCGTGAAGATTTGATCAGGGCATGGAATGAATACTTTGGAACCTAAAGCTGGCGAACAGGTTATCGACGTTCATGTCACGGACGAATCGCTGGTCGTTGATCTGGCAGACGGCAGAAGCGTGAGCGTGCCCCTTGCGTGGTACCCGCGCCTCTTCAATGCAACGCCTGAACAGCGCAATCGATGGGAGACCGCCGGTGCCGGCTTCGGAATTCACTGGCCCGAGATTGACGAAGACTTGTCGGTCGATGGAATCCTTCGAGGCATTCCGGCGCCCGGAGTTCGGATTCCGCTTCGAAGCGCCGGTTAACTCGCGTGCGGCACTCGGAGCATCTCCCCATTCCTCGCACGAATCCCGCATAATCAACAGCATGAACAAGCCTCTCATCGGAATCGCCTCGGATGTCGTTCACCGTGAAGGGGAGCGCGACCGGGCCTTTGTTTATACGACCTACATCGAATCATTGAAGCGCGCCGGCGCGGTGCCGGTGTTGATTCCGCCGCAGCCTGAGAATGCGGACGACGTCCTCGATGGACTCGACGGAATTCTTCTCGCGGGCGGCGATGACTGCGACCCGTCCGCGTATGGCGAAGAGAGACATCCGAGCTGCGAGCCGATGGATCCTCGCCGTCAGAAGAACGACCTCGGACTGGCCAGACTGGCGCGCGAGCGCGGCGTTCCGACGCTCGGCATCTGTCTCGGTGTGCAGGTAATGAACGTGGCCGCGGGCGGGACGTTGATTCAGGACATCGGCTCGGCGGTGGGTACCGACATCGATCACGCCAGCGAGCCGAGCGACCGTCATCGTCACGATGTGATCATCGACGGCGCCACGAAGCTCGGCAGCATCCTCGGCGCGAAAGAACTGAACGTGAACTCGTCGCACCACCAGGCCGTCGGCCGCGTCGCAAATGGACTTCGCGTCACCGCGCATGCGCCGGACGGAGTCGTCGAAGGTCTCGAAGATCCGTCGCATCCGTTCTACGTCGGCGTGCAATGGCATCCCGAAGACATGCCCTCGGAACCGTCGGCGACGTCGATCTTCGGCGCGTTCGTCGAAGCCGCGCGAAGGCATGCCGTGGAGAAGGAAGCGGCCTCGGAATTGTCACCAGTCGGTGCGGCGCATTCGGAATAGCGACTTTCCCGGTGCCGTTTCCGACGCCCGGACGGGAGGACTCACGTGAAAAGGACTGCTCTGATCGCCGCGATTGCGCTGCTGCTCGTGCAGCAAGCCGTCGCCTCGCCGTGGCTCAAAGAAGTTGCCGTCGCGCAGAAGAAGGCGAAAGAAAAGAACCAGCTCATCTTTGTCGACCTTTTCGCCGACTGGTGCGGCTGGTGCCACAAATTCGAGCAGGAAGTGATTCCCTCCGAGGCGTTTCAGAACGCCACCGACAAGATGGTCCTTCTCCGTCTCAACACCGAGGATGGGAGAGACGGGACGAAGCTTGCGCATGACTACGGCGTTACCACCCTGCCGACCTTCGTCGTGCTGAACAGCGATCTGCTGATTGCCGGCGTTCTCCACGGCTACTCTCCCGCGAAAGAATTCGCGCTGTCGCTCCAGGACTCGGAGAACAAGTACAAAGAGTTCATGAAGCGCGTCTCCGACGAGCCGTCGATCGCGAAGGATTACGCGAAACGTTTGTCACTGGCGAAGGAGTTCGAGTCGCGCGCTGGCTATTCGCAGAGTGAGGCGCGGCTGCGCAAAATCATCAGCGAATCGGCGGTGCCCGTTGGCGTCCGCGACGATGCGTACATCGAGCTGGCCATGACGCAGATGCTGCAGAAGAAATTCGACGACGCAAAGAAGACGATCGCGAAGTTCCAGACAGTCCAGACCAAAGGCGACGCATACGAGCGCTCGAAGCTTCTTACCGGCGACATCTACCTCCAATCGGGAAATGCAGTGGGCGCGCTGGCCGAATACCGCGCCTTCCGGACGAAGTTTCCCAACTCGCAATACAACCGCAACCTCGAGATGATGATCGCGCAGCTCGAGCGCCAGCTTGGCGCGCCGCGGCGGTAGTGGTTCCCAAAAGCGGAATGTTGAATGTTCAATGTTGAGTGTTCAATGTTGCATTGAGACGGCCGGCTTCCACTCAACATCGAACATTCAACAGTAACCATTCAACATTGATCTCATGATGCGCGTGCGCCAAATCGTTCCTGTCGTTCTTTTCTTCATCACCACAACCTCCTTCGCCCAGCTCTCCGTTGGCGGCGCCGCGAATGCCATTCCGCAGCAGGAATTGATCAAGATCAGCGGTGCGGTGAACGCGCGTACCGGCGACGAGGTTCATGGCGTCGTCACGGCCACGATCGAGAACGGCTGGCACATCAACTCGAACAAACCGCTCGACGAATTTGTCATCAAGAGCGAGCTGCTTCTCGACGCAACGACCGCCGATCTCGTTTCGGCCGAATATCCGCCGCACACAGTTCGCGGGTTTACTTTCAGCGGTGATCAGAAGCTCGCCGTCTACGAAGGAACGATCCGCATTCCGTTCACCGCGAAGTTGAAAAATGGCGCGACGTCGATCAAAGGCAAGCTGCACTATCAGGCCTGCAACGACAACGTCTGCCTTCCGCCGCGCGACGCCGAGGTGACGATCGATGCGGCTGTGGTTGCGGCGACTGCCGCCGCGCCCGCGCCGCCGCCGGCATCGGCGAACTTTGCTCCTCTCTCCGCCGCTCCGAAAGACGGCGTGCCCGTCGCGAACGATCAGCTTTCCGCCGCCTACGCCGCGCACGGCCTTCCGCTGGCGCTGCTCATTCTCTTCATCGGTGGCCTGGCGCTGAACCTGACGCCGTGCGTTTTTCCGATGATCCCGATCACGGTCGGGTTCTTTGCGATGCAGAGCGACGGACGCCGTTCGCGCCGGTTCGCACTCTCGCTGGCGTACGTTATCGGCATCGTCATCACCTACTCCGCCCTCGGCGTTTTCGCGGCACTCAGCGGCAGGATGTTCGGTTCGTGGCTGCAGTCGCCGGCGGTGCTGATCGGATTCGCGATCCTGATGCTCGTCCTGGCGTCGTCGATGTTCGGCGCCTGGGAGTTTCGCGTGCCGCAGTTCATCACCAGCCGTTCGGCGGGCAAGGCCGGTGTTGCGGGCGCCCTGACGATGGGACTCTTCGTCGGCATCGTGGCCGCGCCCTGCGTCGGACCGGTGGTGGTCGCGCTCTTTACACTGGTGGCGGCGATCGCGAAGCCGGTCATCGGTCTGGCCATGTTCGCCTCCCTCGGATTCGGACTCGGCTTTCCCTATCTCATCGCGCTCAATGTTTTCCCGAAGCCAGGCGAGTGGATGGTGCAGGTCAAGAAAGCGATGGGCTTCGTCCTCATCGCGATGGCCTTCTACTTCTTGCGCGCGGTGATCGGCGAGACAGCATTCCACGCCGGCGTTGCTGCCAGCCTGTTGATCGGCGCAGTGTTTCTCTTCGCAAGCCGGGGACCGCGTGGGAGAGCGATGCGGCTGGCGTGCGCGACGCTGCTGTTGATCGCCGGCATCTTCTTCGCCATTCCGGCGCGCAAGGGCGCCGAGGTGCAATGGCAGAAGTACGACGCGGCCGCGCTCGCGGCAACGAATGGCAAGCCGGTCATCATCGACTTCTTCGCCACGTGGTGCATCCCGTGTAAGGAGCTGGACGAGAAAACGTTCAGTGACGCGAAGGTCGCGCACGATCTCGATCGCTTCACGCGCATCAAGGCAGATCTGACGAATGCCGAGGATCCGGTAGTGAAGGATCTGACGAAGCGATACTCGATCGTCGGTGTGCCGACGGTCGTCTTCATCGATTCGACGGGCCATGAGCAGCCGCAACTGCGACTGACCGGCTTCGAGAATGCGGAGAAGTTCCTGGCCCGGACGCAGCAGGTCAAGTGACGATTCTCTCGATCGAGGCCGTCACGCGCGTGCGCGAGCGCATCGCCCGCGCGCACGATCTCGCCAACGCGCGCTTCCGCGAGGCCTTTGCAGCCGGTCCGCTCGCGCCGATGGCGCACATGGCCATGCAGGCCGCCGCGCTGGTGGAGTGCGCGGCCGGCCTGCGCGTTCGCGGTGAGATCCGCTACGACGTGACCGGCGACGAGAGCACGCCCTACATCGCCGGCGCGCGCGGTGTTCCGATCTACGACTCCTTCGATGTCGACCGCAACGCCGAGGCGATTTTCGAATACTGGCTCGTCATCAGCGATATCGTCGGCGCGACTTCATGGCGCATGACACGTCTCGTCGCAACCTCCGACGAATACGATGCCGCGCTGATGCGGATGCAGTCGCCGCAGATTGTGCGCGCATTGATCGTCACGCATCTCCCATCAGTCGACGTACGCGACGACGGCACTGCCTTCCTCGAAGCGACGGTCTACACACGCGCCGAAGAGGAGCGGGTCGAACGCCGCCAACTGCTACTCGACGTCCACAATGAGTTTCATTACCACGGCCGCGAGCTGATCGCCGAGGGCCGCGGCGGCGTGCGAATTTAGATGGAACGCTGGCGGCCCGGCCGGCTGGCTCGGCGTCGTCCCGACGCCGTTCAAGCCCGCAACACCCCGCTCAAAATCTCATACGACTTCAACTCGTGCCCAAGAAAATTGCGCCGGAAGAACGCCGCCAGCGAACGAACTTCGAACAGCACATCCGCCGCAATCTCGCTCGCCGCAATCTCACCAACCGGCGTGCGCATGATTGCGTCAAGCGCCGCGGCAACGTCGTTGCCGATCACCTGCGCATCGCCGGGCGCACAATTCGGACAGACGAATCCGTGCGCGTTCGCATCGAACCGCAACGGCCGCCCGAGCGGCTCATCGCAGACGTTGCAGTTGCGCAGCGACGGCAGGATTCCCGCCAGCCGCAGCGTCCACACTTCGGCATACGTCACCACACTCAGCGGTGACGCCCCTGCCAGTAACGCCTCGGTCGTCCGGTCGAGCAGCCGGTAGATCAACTCCGCCGGATCGCCCGACTGCGCGAAGGTGTCGACCGTTTCCGCGAGATACGAGGCCGCAACGCTGGCCGCGAGATTCTGCTGTGCCGGAAAAAGCGAGCGGATCAGATCGACCGATTCGATGCGCACGATCTCGTCGTTTTCGCGCTCGACGTACCCGATACGCACCTTGGCCAGCGGTTCGAGCGAGGCGCCGAACCGCGTCCGCATCGACCGCGCGCCATACGCATATCCCTTCACCTTGCCATGGTCCGGCGTAAGAAACACGACCAGCTTGTCGCGCTCACGAGCCGGAAAGGTGTGCAGAATGATCGCTTCCGTGCGTTGAGGCCGCATCGCAGAGGAGAGTACATTGGATGGATGTTCGGTGGACCGTTGCGCTATCGGGTGGAGCTACACGAATCCGAGGAAGGCGTCGCCGTGAGCTGCCCGGAACTTCCTGGCTGCTGGTCGCAAGGAGCAACGGAGGCCGAAGCGATGGAGAACATCCGCTGTGCGATTGAGGAGTACCTGGACGTAAAGGCCGAATTGCTTAGTGCGACCAATCCTCGTTGACTGCGAGTCCTTCGGCGAGGTCGTCAAACGGTTCCAGATACAACTCAATAGCCTCACCTATGTTCGACAGCGCCTCGTCACGTGAGTTGCCTTCGCTAATGCAGCCGGGCAACGCCGGCACATACGCGGTATATCCGCCCTCATCACTCGGTTCAAGAACGATCTGCAGCTTCATGCGGTGATGATCAGACTACGCGGCAAACTGACCTTCTCGCCGCGTCCGGAAGAACCTCATCAGGATCGCGATGATGAGCGGCAGTGACAGTGCGAGAAGACCCCACGGAAACAGGAACATGAGTCCGAATCCCGGGGAGGTGAAAGCGATGAGGCCCCAGACAATCAGCACGATTCCGCGCCACGTTTTTCGCTCGGGCAGGAAGGCGGCGCCGATCATGAGGACGAGTCCTCCCGCGAGCATTCCCCCCGAGATGGTCTCCAGAAACCACGTCCCCACCATCCATCCGAAGTGGGTCTTGTCGAGCATGACGAGAGCGATGGTCAGCATCGCCAGAGCGGCGAGAGCGACGCCGGTCGTGGCGACGATCAGCCAGCCGCGCCGCGGTGCGATCGTAGCCGAGGGAGTCGTGATCGATTCAGACATGGGCATGCCTTTCGTTGGTACTCATCGAATTGGTGTTGGGGAGTTGGGCTCCGCGCAGTTTAGCAGGAGTGCGGTCGTCTCGACCGCGGGCACTCGGGCGTCTCGCC
>DATAMS010000180.1:0-5257 GCA_036260495.1 Thermoanaerobaculia bacterium | reverse complement strand
AGGTACCTGTTCAATTTCTTCCGATCACTGCGACGCTCTCATCGACGAATGTGCAGCCTGCCTTCGGACAGGTGTTTCTCTCAGCTCTCACGCCCGTATTGTTGGTGCCGACCGACGCCTGGACGTACAACGATGATCCGGAAAACGTTCAACCGCTTCTCTTTGGTCAACAAGGCCATCAGGCGGCGACAGGCGACGGGCTTCGACTCGGGGATGTTGGTTCATTTGCCGACGCTCGACGCGTCGTAATCGAGTTCCGGTGTGAACCCGTTACCGCCGTCGTGCGTGAGAGTGATGAGTTTGAGAAGCAGCTCGGGACCATGCTGCAGCAACTCAAGGCCGGACCGTCGGATGAAGACTTATTCCAACTTCTGACAACGACCCTCAGTGGCCATGCCGAGGTGGATATCAGCCAGCACCACAGCTGGATCTCAGATGTCTATGACATCCACGATGACGGCTCATTGGTCCTAGTGCTCTCACAGTTCAACAACACACCCGATTTTCTTCGGGATGTACGTGCGAGGGTTTGGGTTGTGCCCACGGGTGATGTAACGTCAGACCTCTATATCAGTCTTCGCAGCGCCGGCGGGGAGATTCGCACTGAAACGGCCCATCTGCACCTCCGTCCTGGAACTACGCACCGACCTGCTTTGCAATCAGCCACACATGGACCAAAGACCCTGCTACAACAGATGGAGCTATATTCGTCTCTCAGAGCTGGAACCGTTGACGAGGAGGCGCTGGCGAGCGACTTTCCGCTGAACACCTCAAATGATGAAGTGATGCTCGGCGACCTCCCGCCACAGGCGGCGGTTGCGGCTTTTTTCGATTTCCAAATGGTGCCTGCCGACCGGCCGCATCGCCGTAGCGAGCCGACCGCCTTTCCAGCGACGCGTACGACGCTCAATGGCGAGGCAGATCACGCGTTCCTTCAAGTCGCGAACGATCGCAACACGAGAGCGTGGCGGCCGCAAATCGCTGGATTTCGCCCGGATGGACCGCTCGGATTCGCTGTATATTTCAAGAATAGCGGGAAGGCGATTGCCCAGGATGTCCGGATACGCCTCGCGCTTAGCTCAGATGAGCAAGGTATCGCCGCGCACGGGACTATGACCGCGGCGAATGCCAACTCCGTGGGTGGCGATGCGCGCGTGACCTTCGATCGACCGACGCCGGGCGTCCGGGTGTACTACGACCGGGGTGATGTCTATCGCGTGTCATCGAACGCGGGCCGACTCATCGACGCGACGAAGATTCAAGATGGTATTCCAATTGGCGATCTTGATCCCGGAGAATGGGGCTGGCTGAAAGTCACGTACGCGACATCGGCAGTCGCGCGCGATTCATCGTCCGGAGAGTGCCTCTTTGGTGCGGCAATCGCGGATGAGCGGATCGAGCGCACAATCAGCTTTGAGAACTCGACGCATATGCCGGTCGCGGATGTCAAGCTACGCGTGCACCTCGACTATCAGCCGCAGATGATTCGAACATCGATCGTCCTCACGGCGAACGGAAAAGAGCTTGCACGGCGCACGACACACGCGGCGACAGCCGGAAAGCCTGTGCTTCTGCGTTACGGTGACGCGCAGGTCTATACTTCGCTGACACCGCGGCACATCGATGCGCGGAAGGCGACGGAATCTGAAATTTCCCTCGGCAACATTCCAGCGGATCAAGCGCTCTTCATTCGGCTCATTTATGATGTCGTGGCGGCACCTGAACCCAAGCGATGCGGAGGTGGCTGTCGTCTTTGCGCGGAAAAAGAGCCGTGTCCCTTCTGACCCAGGGCCTTACTCGTCGAACGATTTATTCCGTCATTGAGGTTCTGCGTGATGCCCGACCGCCCGGTGGCGTTGCTTAGAACCGTTGGCATGGCGCACCGAGTGCTAAAGAAAACGTTTATCGTGAACGCAACGCTGACAAAGTTCGAGGAACCATGACGAACGTGATTTGCGGTATCGAGGAATTCGTAAAACTCGACGGTAGTCTCAACATATCCCGACTCGACGCCGAGTTCGTATCGCTCTGGAATCAATTTGTGTCGCTTTCACCCCACGCGTTCTATGAAACCCTGTCCCTCGACTTTCCCGGCCTCCGCGTTGAGTTTTGGCTCTACCCCACGGGCGTTGGTGGCGCAACGATTACATTTGATGAGCAGGAATCGGAGGTCCTTTTCAGCGAGATTGCATTTGACTTCGTGGCGAAGAGAGTTGAGCTGAAGGAGCTGAGAGTCAACCCCGCCGACCAGGATCGGGGCCTCTCAAAGTACTTCATGCGGAACCTTGTGGAGCTATCTATAGCTCTCGGCATGAACGGTATCGACTTCGTCGCTACAGAAGTCGGCGCATACTCATTTGCGCGTATGGGTGGTGTACCAACGAAGGAGGATTGGCTCGAATTGCGCGAGCAAATCCGCGAAAGAGCAAATGCTTTGCCACTCAGCGACGCTCAGCGTCAGCAAATCATGACCCTTCTCGAATCCGACGATCCTCGAACGATATGGAAAATTGCCGACCTTTAGGAATGCTGGCGAATTGCCTTGAGATCGAATGCCACAGCCAGCCTATCGTGAAACTGTCTCGCAATATCTCGGATGTGTTCTATCTCTTTCCTGATAGGGCGATCGCGCATCAAGGCATCAAGCCGGTCTCTGTCAATCGCCGTTGGGCGGGTAATGTCGCGGACTTCGTCTCGGCGAAGATTGTTGACCTCAACGCTTAATTGTCTCCGGAATGCTTGGCTTATCCCGGTTGATGCAAGATTCTCAATGGTGGCGTGGTCAAGGTAAAAAATAAACGTACTCGACCGCTGCGAGAGTCTACCTTCCTGTAGGAGTCTCATCAGCAAACCAGACTTTCGATCGAGCAGAGGAGCTATCTCAGCAAAGAGGTCGGCGTCGAAGGTAGAGATCACACGTCGGCTGCGCTCGATGGCGTCTACAAGGCCGGCAACATTCTCGAACTGTTCGCGCAAGAGATCGGCCAGCCGTTCGTTGCCGATGTTATTGGCGTCGGGTGGCAACTCGTCGTTGGTATAACTCTCAAGTTCATCGACGATGCGGAGACCGACCACGTACACGTCCTGCATTCGCTCGAAGAGACCAAGTAGCGCCGCTCCAACTTCCCTGTCCTTTCCGACTCTACGATGGTCGATAGCCCAACTGATGCCGCTCGTGATCTTTTCCAGCGCGAAACGGATAAGTTCAAACATCAACAGCTCCTGCGTGGATACGGCTTGTCCGGTAGAAAGCAGTAAGGCGACGAATAGTTAGCCTCCGATGATAAACGCGCCAAGTTTCACTGTAAATTACTTCCGTCCAGGTGCAGCTCCTCGGAGTAACCCAGCGAACACCGTCGATCGCCTCGCGATCATGGAACGGGGAGGGACGCGCCTACGTTCGCAGCTCAGACCGCGCCCTCGCCGCCGCGCGGAAGTGCCAACCGGAAGAGGAACTGACCGTCGACCGCGATGGTCTGGAAGCGCGTCGGGAAGAGCGCGACCGTCTGCGCCTCGACGCACGAGCGAGAGCCGGCGACTTCCCGCTAGCCGTGGAAACTCTGGCCGCGCTTTCCGGCGATGCGATTGAACCGTGAACTCAACCGTCAACTCGACCACACGCCCTGAGTTGACGGCTGGAGGACCTATGCGAGCTCGTCCAATACTCGGGACTCACAATGCTATTACCGAATAAGCTGCGGAGCCGCCGCTTGGCGCTCGGACTCTCGCTCGATGAACTGGCGCGCCTCGCGGGTGTTGAGCCGTCCGTGCTCGCAGCGATGGAGAGCGGTGATGCGCCGATCACCTTGGCCATCGTCGCGGTCCTGGCCGGTGCCGAGGATAGACATCGGAAAACCGTCAACGCGACTCAACGGCCGAGTTGACCGCCGCCGCAGAGGGAAGCCCAACGCCTCGTAGTACTTACCGGTATCCTAACTCCCCATGCGGCTGGCATGGTGGCCGCATCGAATCACATAAACGCTCGAAGGTTTGTCCTGAGCGAGCGATTCGTCCGCGTGATCCGTTGGGCGGCGCATGAAGTCTCGCTCGAAAACACGAGTTCTCAGAGGCGTACGGCAACATCGCGACACAACTCACATGAATGCAACCGCCCAAGCACCAAGCTCGACATCGGAGGCGCGGAGCTACTCCATCGTAAAACTCGATACGCAGCTCGGTAACTTCACTGCAACCTTCGAGCGATATAGGGCTGGGTTCTTTGCAGTCCTGCGAAAGGGCTATGCTGGTGCCTATCACGGAGATGGATATCACCTAAGACGCATCATCCGCGGGCGCGCAGTCATCTACCTCGCCACTACTGCTCGCGATGTCGTCATTGGTGCCGCATACATCAAACGCAACCGGCGTCGAGGCGGCACATCCGTCGATCCTCGGCATCGAGGGCAAGGCGTGGCAACTGCGCTCATACAGTCGTCGTTCGCGGAATTTCCCGAGCAGTACTCGATCATCAGTGTCGACAACGATGGAATGATCAACCTGCTGCTCAAGCTCGGATTCGTCCGAGCAACGTCCGTCGCCGAGATTCGTGCCGTCACCCGCGGTGAGTTCCGATATCTTTCGGACTTCCGCGCAGACAATGGCTACATGCTGTTTTGTCGGCACAGCGAAACGCGACGCGCAGAGCGGAAGTTACTGACCCTATTCTATCGAAAGCGGAGCGTCACTTGATGGACGGCGAAACGTACTTTCGCGTTACGGCCGCATTCGCCGCCTTGTTTGCCGCGCTTCTCGGTGGACTCGTCGGCTTCTACGCGCAAGTCAAAGTGAAGAGTTTGGATTTCCGCGCCGAGACTCGTAAGTCCAAAGCGTCGCAGCGCCTCTCGTTATATCTTCCGGTGCTGCGATTCTGTTATGAGTTCGACAGTCGCCTCGGACGAATCCTTAAAAATCTTCACACCGATTGGCTGCGCGGTTCGTATCTTGCGCAGATTCAAAAGGGCAAAGGTTTTGCCGATGACCCTCGTGAGACCGGTTACTTCGTCATGAGCAGCGTTTACGAACTGGCATGTTTCTTCGGTTGGACCGAAGCGATGAGGCTTCATGTCGACGCTACCAAACGATCGTCGGAGCGAAGTCGGTTACGTCGTTATGTATCGAAGCTCTGGCGTGCGCTTCGCAACAGGCTTCCCGGCCAGCACAAGCCTGCACCTATCTATTTTTTTGACCACGATATCAGTCTCCTTCGCCGCCTGTTCCAGCATCAGGAGCTCTTCAACGTGTACGTTGGGCCGACGAA
>DATAMS010000506.1:0-5147 GCA_036260495.1 Thermoanaerobaculia bacterium | reverse complement strand
CTGCGCCTCAGAGATCTGCTGCGCGGTCTCGGAGTCGATCAACAGCACGTCGCCGGGATAGATCCAATGCGCATCGGTGATCCAGGTGTTGCCTTCCCAAAGCTGCGGCCACATGTAAGCGTTCTTGAAGAACTGCTCCGCCAGACTCCAGAGCGTGTCGCCGCGCTTGATCGTGTAGGTCTTTGATCCGGCGGGCCAGGCGGCGGGATCAGGAGGGTCATACGCGGTCCAATGGTCGCCTGCGCGATGGAGGTCGCGCGGCGCGTGCGATGCGGACTTCTTCGGCGCCCCGAAAATCGGAATAGCGACCGCAAGCAGGAGAACGGGAACCACCACCCTACGCACACTGACCATTTTCCCCTCCCAAGGTTGTCGAGGTCGGCGAAAACGTTATCCCAACAAGCCGGAGCGGTCAAGTTTCGGAGGGGATGGGGGTTAGGGTTTTGGGGTACTGGGTTGCCGGGTTGCCGGGTTACTGGGTTACTGAGTTGCCGGATTGCTGGGCTGCCGGGTTGCTGAGTTGCCGGGTTGCCGGGTTGCCGAGTTGCCGAGTTGCCGGGTTGCCGGGATCTATGAGCTGACCGGGTGGTTGTCAAATGCTTCAATGGGAAACTCGGCAACCAGGCGACTCGATAACCCGCTCAGCAACCAAGCACTCAGCAACCCGACTTACCTCAGCGTCATCACGCCATCGTTGCCAATCGCTCCGCCGCCGTGCTGGTCGTCGAACTGCTTGATCTCCTGCTTCCGCTTCTCGTATCGCGTCATCACACGTTTCACGTACGAGCGCGTTTCGCGGAAGGGAGGCACGCCGTTGTAGCGGCGGACGTTTCCCTCGCCGGCGTTGTATGCGGCGATCATCTTGGTGAGATTGCCGTCGAAGCGATGATTGAGATAGCGGAGGTACTTCGCGCCGGCATCGACGTTCTGATCGGCGTTGTAGAGGTTTTTCGCTCCCATCCAGCGTCCCGTCCGCGGCATGAGTTGCATCAGCCCGCGCGCGCCGACGCCTGACCGCGCACGCGTCTGGAAGCGAGACTCCGTTTCGACCACCGCAGCGACCAGCGCCGGATCGACGTCGTACTTCTGCGCTTTGGCGTGAATGATGTCGCCGAATGGAATGGCGTTGGCGAAGAACTCTTTGCGAATCGCCAGATTGATGCGCTGCATCTCGCTGTGAAACGGATCCGCCGGCTGGCTGGCAGCCGTCTCCGGCGCTGACGAATCCGTCAGCCACGCTTCATTGAAAAGGTTGTTCCGGTGCGAGACGAGACTGTTGGGAAGGCTTCGGGAGAGTTTGAAGAAGGAGTTGCCGGCGAAGTCGTCGCCGAGGTTTGCAAGGACCGTCGTGTGGGAGCCTTTTTGCTCGACGATCTTGACCGCGTCGAGATCTTTGAGCACCAGGAAATGAACGCCCTGAAATGCCTCGGTTACCCCACCGACCGACAGCGCGGCGCCGACGGCGAGAACGGCTGCGGCCCGCGCTCCGATCCAGCGCAGAACGCGATGGGATTGCGCTTTCCGGCGAAGGGCCGCCGAGCGAGTGGACAGAGATTCCGTGAGCGACAGCGTTTTCCTCGGCATCGTCCTCCCTCAGTTATTCGCACTACGAATAATACAGTTCTTGAAGCGCCGAGAACCGGCTTGGAGTGAAGGTTATGCCGTCAATCGGCAAGCTCAAACTTGCGAAACAAACCGCAAGTCGCTGCGAGTAAGAGAGTTACTCGCCAAACACCAGAGCTGAAAACTTTTCGATGCGGCAGTCTTTCGACCGCCAGGCGTCGCGCGGCAGGCCCGCTTTGAGGCAAGTCTGCCCCAAAAACGTCTCCCTGTCCCAGCGATATTCGCCGGCAACTTGAGGCAGCAGCAGTCCCGCATTGCGGCCCTGGCTCATGATCAAACCGTCTCTTCCGACGACGATCTCCTCGACGTTCGTGACCACTTCGATCGGCCCCATGACCGAAATCTCGATGTGCAGTTGTTCGAGCTCACCGGGATGAAGCGGCGGAAATCGCGGATCACGAAAGGCCGCTGCGATCGCGCTCGACGCCACCGCCCGGAAGAGCGGATGGACCGCCTCAATCGACCCGATGCATCCGCGCAGATCGCCGTCGCGCGTGTTGAGCGTCACGAAGGCGCCGGCAGGCTGGCGGAGAACATCGTCGAAGTCGCCGGCGTTCCATTCGGGAGCATGACCCTCGATTACGGATGCGATCGATTGCCTTGCAATGACGAGGAGCGTGCGCCGTTGATCGTCGTTGAGCTCGAACATGGTCAGGGGACGCGCGCCGATCGGATCAGCATCAGATTGCGGATGTACACGATCAGTGCCGGTGCCTGCCCGAGAATGATGACGGGATCGCGTCGCGCCACGCCATAAATCGTCATGAGCAGCCCGCCACAAAGCGACAAGTACCAGAACCCGACCGGCACATGACTCATCTTCCGCCGCTCCGATGCAATCCACTGCACGATGAACCGCGCCGCAAAAAGCGCCTGCGCGATGAACCCAAACGCAGCCAGCAGATCCCAGTGCCACGTGCGCGGATCAAACGAAAGCGGGAAGTGCATTCGGTGCAGTTTACGCGGTCGGGGCTTGCTGGATCGAAAAGCGTTTCACGCGGAGGCGCGGTGTTTTTCTCCGCGGCCTCCGCGTCTCCGCGTGAAACGCCTTTGACTCTAACGTCGCGACAAAACTACTCCTCCCGCACCTCGTACCGCAGCACGCGTTTCGACATCCAGCGCACGGCCATGCAGTCGGCGAGGCCGCGGAAGGCGCGGTTCATCGCGCCGTACTTCGACACACCGAACTGCCTAGCGCGGTGATTGACCGGCATCTCCACCACTTTGTAGCCCTGCATGCGAACGAGCGTCGGCAGGAAGCGGTGCATGCCGGTGTGCAGTCGGACGCGGTCGATGGCTTCGCGCTTGATCAACTTCAGCGAGCAGCCGGTGTCGGTGATGTGATCGTTCGTGATCCAGTTGCGGACGCCGTTGCCGATCTTCGACTGCATCTTTCGCGACCACGTGTCGTGCCGGTTCACGCGGACGCCGATCACCATGTCGGCGGCGCTATTCTCGAGCTTGCGCATCATGGCGGGGATGTCCGCGGGATCGTTCTGGAGATCGGCATCGAGCGACACAACGTACGTGCCACGCGCGGCACGCCATGCCGCATCAAGCGCCGCGGTCTGGCCGCTGTTTTTCGTGAAGGTCAGAACGCGCAGTGACGGATGCTTCGCCCTGCTCTCCTGCAACACGTCCAGGCTGCGATCGGTCGAGCCATCATCGACGGCAACGACTTCGTACGACCACGGCGAGTTGTCCAACGCCTTCGCAATCTCATCGAGAAGGATGGGGATGTTTTCTTCCTCGTTGTAGACGGGAAAAACGACGGAGAGGTCGGGCGATGCCATCAGCGCGGGAGTGTAACGCCGAACGCAGCCTCGAAATTTGCCGTCGTCTGCGCCGCGACGTCGTCGAGCGGAACGCCCCACAACGTGGCCAGCAGCTCCGCAACTTTGACGACATACGCCGGCTCGTTATCGCGTCCGCGGAACGGCACCGGCGCGAGATACGGCGTGTCGGTCTCGATCAGCACGCGATCATGCGGCAATGCTCTCGCACAGACGCGCAACGACTCAGCGCTACGAAACGTGACGATGCCCGAGAACGAGATGAAGTAACCAGTGTCGATGAATTTGCGCGCCACGTCCTCCGACTCCGTGAACGAGTGAAGGATGCCCCGCGCGCCCGATCTCGTCAGGATCGAAACCATGTCGTCCGTCGACTCGCGGTTGTGCACGATGATCGGCTTGTCGATCCGTTGTGCCAGATCAAGATGCCGCTCGAAGACCACGATCTGCGTCTCCCGCGTCGAGTGCATGTAGTGATAGTCGAGTCCGCACTCGCCGATCGCGACGACGCGCGGCTCGCCCGCCAACCGCTCGATCTCCGCGAATGCCGCGTCATCACAATCCTTCGCCTCGTGCGGATGAAAACCGACGGCGGCCCAGACGTCGTCATGCTGCTGCGCCACCGCAACCGCTTGCGGCGCATCCGAAAGCTTCGTGCCGGGAACGACAAATCCCCGCACGCCGCCCGCGCGCGCACGTGCAAGATTCCCCTCGGCCTCAGACATCGTGAGATGGCAGTGAGAGTCGGTGAAGATCATGATTTTTCTCTTATCCGCAGATTACGCAGATATCTGCGCTAAATCTGCGTCATCTGCGGATCAAAGCCTTTCAACCAATAGCGAGATCCCCATCCCGCCACTTATGCACAGCGTCGCAAGACCGAATCGCTTGCCGCGCGATGCAAGCGCATGCAACAGCGTCGTCGTGATGCGTGCGCCGGTTGCTCCGATCGGATGTCCGAGGGAGATTGCGCCGCCGTGCACGTTTAGCTTGTCGCGATCGAGGTGAAGCTCGCGATCGCACGCCAGCACTTGCGCGGCGAACGCTTCGTTGAGCTCGATGAGATCGATTTCCGATAGCGCGATTCCGGTCTCGGCGAGCAGCTTCTTCGTCGCGGGGACCGGACCGATGCCCATCACTTTCGGATCGACGCCTGCTTGCGCGTAGCCGACGATGCGCGCCATCGGAGTCAGTCCGTGACGCTTCACGGCATCCTCCGAAACGACCAGCATCGACGACGCGCCATCCGTGACGCCCGACGAATTGCCGGCGTGAACCGTCCCGTTCTTGCGAAACACCGGCGGCAGATTGGCGAGCGATGCAAGGTCGGCGTCGAACCGCGGATGCTCGTCGCGATCAATGACGACCTCGCCCTTTCTGCCAGCGAAGGTGACCGGCACGATCTCGTCGCGAAACTTGCCGTCGTTATACGCAACACCGGCGCGGCGCTGCGTTTCGACGGCATACGCATCCTGCTCTTCGCGCGAGATCGAATAGCGGTCCGCGAGCGTCTCGGCGGTCGCGCCCATCAGCTCGTCGGCGAGCGGACACATGAACCCATCGCGATACATCCCATCGACGACTTCGGCGTCGCCCATGCGATAGCCCCAGCGCGCGCGCGGCAACATGTACGGCGTGTTCGACATCGATTCGGTGCCGCCGGCCAGGACGATGGTGGCTTGGCCGAGGCGGATTTGATCGGCGGCGTTCATGATGGCGCGCAGTCCGGAG
>DATAMS010000504.1:0-2971 GCA_036260495.1 Thermoanaerobaculia bacterium | reverse complement strand
CGGATGTACTGGATCGGCTCTCCGGCGTAGCGGCGGGCGAGCATCGCGTCGAGTGCCGCCTCATCCGCCGGCTCGTCGCCGTGCGAGATCAGCCACGGCAGCGAGCGGCCCAGCAGATCGCCGAGGAGGAGGTCGACGTCGCGAGGATTGATCCCGCGGCGCAGCGCCTCCTCGCGGCGCTCATAACGCAGGCGGGCGATCTTCGTCGTCGTAGGTCAGCTCCAGGAAAAAGTCTTCGAGCGCGCGGTCCTTGCGGAGCTCGTGCGTCCGTCCGGTGGCGACGATCTTCCCGCGATGCAGGATCGCGATCCGGTCGCACACCGCCTCGGCCACCGACAACGTATGCGTCGTCAGAAACACCGTTTTTTTCTCCTCGGCTAATCGGCGAAACAACAGCTTCACCTGCTTCTGCGCCAGCGCATCGAGGCCGACCATCGGCTCATCGATGATCAGCAACTCCGGGTCGTGAACGAGTGCCGAGACGATGACGAGCTTCTGCTTCATCCCGTGCGAAAGATTTTCGATCCGCGCGTCCGCCCAGTTCGCGATTCCGAAGTACGCAAGCAACTCCATCGCCCTCGTTTCGCAGTCACGCCATTCGCGTCCGTAAAGATTCGACACGAATTGCAGCAGCTCGCGCCCGGTCAGCTTCTCGTACAGAAACGGACGGTCCGGAATGTAGCCGGTCGTGGCTTTCACGCGCACGCCGTCCTTCGTCACGTCCAGCCCGTTGACGCGAACCGACCCCGAAGACGGAAGGGAAAGCCCGGCGAGAATGCGGATCGTCGTGGTCTTTCCGGCGCCATTCGGCCCGAGAAAACCGAAGATCTCGCCCCGCGCGACATCGAGCGAAATGTCATCGACCGCGGTGAAGCCGCCATAGCGCTTCGTGAGATTGCGGATCTCGATCATCGAGGCGAGTTAACCATGCCGGAGTACAATTCGCACGTCATTGGTTGCTACCAGCAACATTTGCGGATGGAGACGACATGACAGACTGGTGGACGAAAATTGTGGTTGGCGAAGGAAACGTAATTCGCGAGCGCTCGCTCACCAACTGGAACACGTTCGACGCCAGTAAGGTAGTCGAAGAGAAGAAGAGGGAGAAATCTTCCTCTGTGCCGGCCTCCGCTGGTGCTTCGAGCGAAGACGAGAACACTGAAAGAGGGTAGTTCTTGATCTCGCTGCTCGTCGCCGGATTCCTCTTTTACCTCTACGCACCTCACCTTCTCTTCAAGTTTGCGGCTGCCTCGAAATACGATCTGATCACGCCCAAAGAGATCCCGCAGGTTGAGGAGTTCTTCTCTGCGGGACTGCCGGGATTGATCCTCAATATTCAGGCCGCTCTCGTTCTTCGGGCCGGGCGGCTGCTTTTTGCTCGTGCACCCATCACGATCGACTGGAGTGCGGTGGCCGTTGTTTTTCGCAAAGATCCGGACCTTTCTTCGTATGCCGCTGGTGGCAATGTCTCGGCTCTCCTTACCTACGCCGCCGTTCTCGGACTCACGTCCTGGATGGCCGGGTGGTGGTATGGCATGCTGCTGCGAAAGGTTGCTCTTGCCGGCGGCAGGACGCGGTACTTTCAGCAACACGACACAAACCTAAATCCATTCAACCGAATCGGACGCGCGCTCGCCGTTTTCGTCACGCGATTCTGGGACACTTTCTACGCTCAATACCAAGACCCGTTCTATCCGGTCGTCCTTCGCAGATCCTACGCCTTCGTTCACACTGAACAAGGTCTTTACCACGGCATCGTGTATGGTGCGGACAAGAAACGAGACGGCGACATTGAGGGCATCGTTCTGATCGGCGTCAGCAAGTTCAGCAGAGGTCATGAGGCTGAACTGATCGCCGCTGGAAGAAATCCGATCAGAGATCTAGCCGGTCCATTCTTCATTAAGTGGTCGGAAATTACGGACATCAACTACCCGCCGGATGCAGGCACCCTTGAGAATAAGCGGGCCGAGTATCAAAAAAGCATTGACGACGGCGCGGCAAAACGAGGAAGCGGAGCGAGTTTCGACGCCGCGCCGCCACTCGAAGAACTTTCACCCGCGGGAACCGTAACCACGAATGGCTGAACGTGAGCAACTCGATGATCGTACCCTCGTGGGGCGCATCCTCGAGGGCGACCGAGACCGGTTCACTGAACTGGTGAAGCGCTACGAAAAGCGCATCATCAACTACGTCTATCGGATCACGCATCGCTACGAAGACGCGCACGATCTGGCTCAGGAAATCTTCGTGAAGGTCTACGTTGCACTCGATCGCTACGACCCGAAATACCAGTTTTCGACGTGGCTCTTTCGGATCGCGCAGAACAGCGCCATCGACGCGCTGCGCAAAAAAACGGTCAGCGAGGTTTCGATCGCGGCCAAGCCCGGCGACGAAGATTCGAAAGAGCGCGAGTTCGCCGACACCGGAATCTCGCCGTACCGCGCGCTCAACAACAAGCAGCTCGCCGATGCCATCGACACGGCGGTCAGGAATCTGCCGTCCGATTATCGCGAGCTGATTCAACTCCGGCACTTCGCGGAGCTATCCTATGAGGAGATCGCTTCGATGAAGAAGCTTCCCCTCGGCACCGTAAAGAACAAGCTGTTTCGGGCGCGCAACCTGCTGAAGGTCGAGCTCGAAGGATTCGTGGAACCCCTATGAACCAAGACGCGTGTCAGCGATATCTGGAAGATCCCGAGGCGAATGCCGGGCATCTGGAAACGTGTGCGGAGTGCCGTGCCGTGAACGCTGCCCTCGATGCCAAAACGGATGTCGATGCCGCGCCGATCTCGCTCGATTCGCTGCCGCTGGCGCCGTGGGAAGGCTCCTCGCATCGCGCCTGGCCGCTGGTTCTCGGCGCCGCTGCCGCCGTCATCATCATCGCATTCGTCCTTTGCGATCTGGCCGGAATCTCGCCGATGCACGTTGCGGAGACCTCGCTGACCTCGATGGAAGCGCGGCGCGATCTTGT
>DATAMS010000499.1:0-2796 GCA_036260495.1 Thermoanaerobaculia bacterium | reverse complement strand
CAATTTCGTGTTCGAGAATCAGGAGACGATCGGAAAACAACCCTTCGACACCTTCCTCAAGAATTTCGTCGACGACAACGATGTGAACTGGAAAGCGATCGAGAAGATCTACCGCTCCCCGGCCGAGAAAAGAGCGCTCATCGATCAGGTCAGCCGCGCCTTCGATAACGGCATCGTGTCGACGCCGACCTACATCATCAACGGCCAGATCCTCGGCTTCGGCCCCGAGGGCTCATTCACGATCGACGCGATCAAGAAAGCGCTCGGGGTGAAGTAGCGCGAGCCTTTCACGCGAAGACGCGAAGGTTTCTCACTTCGCATCTTCGCGTGAAACGAAAGCTACGCCGGACTCCACACCGCAACGTTGCCGGCTGCAATCGTGACAATCGCCGCCGATGCGCCTGCGACGACGCGATACTCGCCCGGCGCAAGTCCGAGCACGCCGAAGAAGCCGTTGCCGTCAGTGCGGGTGGTGCGCGTGTCGTGCGTGGCCAGCGACTCGACGGTGACGAGCGTACCGTCGCCGTTGGCATAACCCATCACCGCTCCGTTCCGCTCCTCGGCTTGTCGCGGCGCAGGCAGCGTCGCGGCAAACAACGGCAAGTCGGTCTGCTCGAACGCGGTCTGGCCGTCCGTGCTTTTGCGCAGCGCCAGGAAGAACTCCTCATTCGGACGCTTCGGCGTGTAAATGCCCGCGACCGGAATCGCGTACGGATTGTGACGCACGGCGTCGTTGGTGCTGTTAGCGAGGATCGACCACGGCTTCGTGTCGCCCATGGCGAAGAAGATGATTCCGTCGGCGTTCGCGGCGCGCGCGCGTCGGGCCTGACGCAGCGTTCCTTCGATCGAATTGAGATACGCGCCGATGCCGGGCAGCGCCGCCCGGCCATTCGTGTGCGCGGTAGTCACGAGAAACTGCAGCCAGTCGTCGAACTGCTTCTTCTCCGCCGCCACATGCTCGCGTTTGTAGAGCATCGGACTGCCGGCGTCGATGATGCCTTCGCGCAGCCACGCTTCCCAATCCTGGAATGCGACGCGATAGGCATCGGTGTTCTTGAAACCACCATTCGCGCCGGGGCCGGTGCCCCACGAGATCAGCGCCGCGGAGATCGTGATCGACGGCCGGATGGCTTTCGCGCCGAGGGAAACGCGGCGGACGAAGTTCGTGACCTGCTCGCGGCGCCAGTCGTTCCAGAGCGGATCCTTCGCACGCGGCAGACGCCCGTAACGCGCACGAAAACGCGCCACGCTCGTCTCGTTGTATCCGACGTCGGCGTGCGGCGATTCGGGATAGCGGATGCGATCGAGGTGCAGTCCGTCGATGTCGTACGCGCGGACGAGGTGGAGCAGAACGTCTGCCGTGTACGCGGCCGCCTGCGGATGCCCGAGGTCGATGTACCAGTCGGAGGCGAAGGGATAGCGGCCTTTACTCGTGCGCGTTCCCCACTGCCGCGCGCCGCGAAACGGCTTGTGCGTCTTCGCATCCCAGAAGTGCTGGAGAAAGACGTGATGCGGATCGCGCGGCAGCGGACCGTTCGCCGGATCGCCGCGAAAGACGGCGCCCACGATGACGAAGGCGTGCACCTGAATCCCGCGGCCGTGCGCGAGGTCGAGAAGTGCGCGCAGCGGATCGAATGTGCCATCCAGCGTCTCCGCGATTGGCTCGGAGGCATCGAGATACCAGGCATCACCGCGCCGCCGCACCTGCACGAAGAGCGCGTTGGCGTTGCTATCGACCGCGGCCTCGATGATGCGGTTCACGTCAGCCGGCGTCGCGAACGGAGTCCGAAACGTGTCGACCCAGTACGCGCGGTACTCGTCCGCAACCGCCGGCATTGCGATGAGGAAGAGAAGCATGGCGAGGAACCGCTTCATGGACCGGGACGATTGTAAATGTTGAGTGTTCAATGTTGCGTGTTGAATGTTGAATGGCGCCGGGCCGGCGCAAACGACTCCTCGCCGACATTGAACATGCAACATTCAACAATCAACATTTAACATTCCGAATGCACGCTCAGAAGCCGCCAACCGGCAACCGCCCGATCAAGACACTGGAACGCGTCCTCTCCAAGGCCGGCCTCGGCTCGCGCAACGAAGCACGGACGTGGATCGGCGGCGGGCGCGTGAAGGTCAACGGAAGCGTGATCCGCGACCCTGACGTCTGGGTCGACCTCGAGCTCGACCGCATCGAATTCGACGGCAAGCCGTTGCGCAGCGAGCAGCGCCTCTACGTCCTTCTCCACAAACCGGCCGGCTACCTGACGACGTTTCGCGATCCGCAACGCCGGCCGACGATCTACGATCTTCTCCCCGACCGCGAGCAGCATCTCGTCCACGTGGGCCGCCTCGATTTCGACACCAGCGGTCTGCTCATCCTGACGAACGACACGCAGTTCGCGGAACGGATGACCAATCCCGACTACCACGTCCCGAAAACGTACCTCGTCGAAGCATCACGCCCCATCACGGACGAAGAGCTTGACCTTCTGCGAAACGGCATCGAGCTGCACGATGGTCCGACGCGCCCCGCGCGCGTGGAGCGCGTGCGCGAGAACGTCTTCGAGATCACGATCACCGAAGGCCGCAACCGCCAGGTCCGCCGCATGGCCGAAGCTCTGGACGCGATGGTGATCAAACTCGCCCGCATCGCCATCGGACCGATCGGCATCGGCGAGTTGGAGATCGGGAAGATGCGGGAGTTGACGAGGGAGGAGGTTCTTGTGTTGGGGGGTGGGGTGTAGGGAGTGGGGAGTGGATCGCGGGAGTCGGTTTTCGGGAGTCGGGCGTCGGAGGCCT
>DATAMS010000461.1:0-3176 GCA_036260495.1 Thermoanaerobaculia bacterium | reverse complement strand
GATCGGTCCCGTCTGACGAAACGCCCGGCGTGACTTGTACGACCGAGGAGTAGTTGCGCTGCGTCGGCAAGGACTCGATCACGGCGGCGCTGAGATTCGTGCCGAGCGTCGCCGACGTCTCATTCACCAGCGGCGCCGCTTCTCCGACCGTGATGGTCTGACTCATGGAAGGGGAGAGGCCGGCATCGAGCGTGGCCTCTTTCCCGAGAACAACGACGATGGTGCTCGCCTTCGGAGCGAAGCCGGAGAGCGCGAAGGTGACGGTGTAGGTTCCGGGCGGAAGCAGCGAGAGATGGTAGATGCCCTCGTAGTTGGTGACCGCCACGCGCGAGCCTTGCAACGCGGGGCTTTTTCCTTCGACGGTGACGCCGGGAAGGAGCGACATACTGGCGGAGACGCGGCCGCTGATAGAACCCGTTGTCTGCGCCAGCACCGGGAGCGCGGCGAGTAGAAACAGTACGACCGGGAGACGCCGGAGAGAGAGCATTGGGACCTCCTGTTGGAGGACAGTCTATGCGTAGCGCGCCAGGACGTCGCGCACGCGCGCCAGGCCCGCTTCGATCTGCTGCGGCGAAACCGCGCCGACGCTGAGCCGCATCCAGCCGCTTTCGTTTGGCAATCCGAAGGCCTGAAACGGGACGACGGCGAAGCCGGCTTCGTCGAGGAGAAGCCGGCGTATCTCGCTGTTCGTCGTGATCGCACCGCGTCCGATCAGATCGAATTGCACGGAGAGATAGATCGCTCCCTGCGGCGCGATCGCGCGCACCGGAATGCCTTCGCGGCGCATGGCTTCGAGTCCGTCGTAAAGAAGGTCGAGGCGCAGCCGCAACTCGCGGATCATTCCTTCGTGGAATTCGTCGATGTCGGCGCGCCGGTCGAGGAACTTGGCGACGGCGATCTGCTCCGGACGGGGAGCCCAGGCACCGACGTGTCCGAGGATGTCGCGCATCCGGCCGGTGATCAGCGGCGGCGCGACCGTCCAGCCGACACGCAATCCTGTCGCGGCAAACGCCTTCGACACTCCATCCACATAAATCGTGTACGGCGTTGCCTCAGGTACCAGCTTCGTCGGTGTGTAGTGATGGAATCCGCCGAAGGTGAGCATCCAGTAGATTTGATCCCAGAGAAGCATCAACGCACGCTGGCCGGTTGCGGCGCGGCGTTCGTTTTCTTCGACGACGAGCCGGGCGATCCGCTCCACTTCGTCGCGCGCCATCACCGTGCCGGTCGGATTGCCGGGCGTACAGATGCAGATCAGACGCGCATCGCGAACGTGCGGACGAATGAGATCCGCGGTCGGAAGGAAGTTGGTCTCGGGCCCGACGGTGAGCTCGACCGCCTCGCCGCGCATCAGGTAGGTGTAGTGGTTGTTGTTCCAGGAAGGAATCGGGAAGACGACTCTGTCGCCCGGGTCGACGATGGCAGCGTACGCCGCGAAGATGACCGGCCGCGCGCCGCCGGCGATGATCGTCGATTCGAGCGGGTACTTCAGGCCGAGGACGTCGTCGTAGTAGCGGATGACGGCCTGGCGCAGCTCTTTGGTGCCGTCGGACGGCGGGTAGTTCGTCTCACCGGCCGTGAACGCATCCGAGATCAGCGTTTCAAGTACGCGCGGAATGCGGAACTCTTTCGGCGAGAAGTCGCCTACCGTCAGATTGCAGATGTCGCGGCCAGCCTCGCTGAGCTGACGGATTTCTGCGGAAATGCGGAGGATCTCGGAACCGGTGAGGCCGAGGGCGAGTTGCGAAAGGCTGCGTTCATCGCAGACGGGCAAGGTTGTCGTCATCGGTGGGGGATTGTAGATCAGACGATGGGTGGAAACAGCGGCCTTTGACGATAGGGCAGATGGTTCAATCGCAAGCAATCCAGCGCCTCTTTCGAAACGCTACCGTCGGCTCAGCCCGCTGACCCTATAATCGTCGCGTGAGAAGCCTTCGTACCGCCTTCGCTCTCAGCCTGTCTCTCAGCCTGTTTCTTGTTGCAGCGTGCTCGAAAGAGCAGCCGTTGCCGCCGCAGACCGCCGTCGAGGATGATTCGGCGCCTGTTGACGGCGGCACAGTCGTCCGGCGATTGCAGAGCGACATCAGCACACTCAATCCCGTTCTCATCGAGAGCAAATACGATCACTACGTTGCGGATTATCTGTTCCTTCCGTTGCTGCAGTTCGACGCCAATCTGATTCCAACGACCACCGGCTCGCTGACCGACAAGTACGAAGTGTCCAAAGATGGGAAGCTGTACACATTCCATCTCAATCCGAAGGCAACATTCTCCGACGGCACGCCCCTCCGAGCGAGCGACGCCGTCTTCACTCTGAACAAGATCGTCGATCCGAAATCGGAGTCGGCGCAGTTCGCCGGCGCGTTCCAACTGATGGATCCGGCCGGCACCAAAGCCGTGGACGACCATACCCTCGTCGTCGCGTTCAAACAGGCTCTCGCACCGCAGCTTGCCTCGTTCAACTTTGTGCACGTGGTTCCCGAGCACATTTACTCGCAGGGAGATTTCAAGACCGCCTTCGCAATGAGCGCAGTGAGCTCGGGGCCGTACAAGCTCGTTCGCCGCATTCCGGGCAAGGAGATTCTCCTCGAGCGCCGCAGCGATTACTGGGGTGTTGCGCCTCACATCCAGAACATCCTCTTCAAAGTCATCGGCGATGACACGACGTCATGGAACGCGCTGAAACGCGGCGACATCGACGAGACGATCATCGGCTCCGATACCTGGATGAACGAGAGCCGCCGTCCCGATTTGCAGAAGGTGATCGACTTCCGGCGCTTCTACATGCTCAGCTACAACTACATCGGCTGGAACGAGCACGATCCACTGCTCGCGGACAAGCGGGTCCGGCGCGCGCTGGCGATGTGCGTGGACATGCAGTCGGTCATCAACGGTCTCTATCGCGGCACGGCGCGGGCGATGAGCGGCCCATTCACTCCCGACCAGTGGACGTACAACCCGGAAGTGCCCGTGATCCAGTTCAATCCCGACGGAGCGCGACAAATCCTCGGCTCGATGGGATGGGCGGATACGGACGGCGACGGGATCCTCGACAAGGACCATAAACCGCTCTCGGTGGAGATGGTCATCGCCGCCGGAAGCCCGACTTCGGTTGCATTCGCGCAGCTCTATCAGGCCGAGCTGAAAAAAGTGGGTGTCGATCTGAAGATCTCGCC
>DATAMS010000452.1:0-1667 GCA_036260495.1 Thermoanaerobaculia bacterium | reverse complement strand
GGTCATGAGTCGCGTTCTCAGCCCCGAATTCACCCCCCTCATCCGGCCTTCGGCCACCTTCTCCCCCACAAGAAGCGGGGGGGAGAAGGCGCTCGATTGAGGATTGTCTCAACGGAAAAGCCGGGAGTGGGAAGCGAAACGTCGCTGCGCTCGCGCGACCGATCGTTCAAATCCCAAGCAATGCCGGATGCGCGGTGTGGTGTTGTTGAAGGAAAACTAACATCGCGCCCCTTCTCCCCCACGCTTTTGTGGGGGAGAAGGCGCTCGATTGGAGGTTGTCGTGAGTTGGGCGAGGAGAGACGTGGAGAGAAATGCTTCATCCAAGTCTACGAGGAATGGACTTCATCTCGTCGAGTCCATCGTGTCGGATCACGCCGCCATCAGTGCGCCGCCGCTCGCCGGCGGCTCATCGGTGCGGCTTCTCGAAGTCTGATGAGCAGCGTCGCGCCGTCGGAGGCGGTCACGATCATCGGGAGCATGTTGGGATCGAGTGCGCTGAACTGCGCGGCCGCCGCGGCGAAGGATGCGTTCGACTCGATGATGTAGGGGCTTTCGGGCGACGTCACCGCTGTTCCGGTCACGACTCGCCGCGCGATGATCCAGCCGTACTTCTTATCGTTGGTCGGCAATGACATTACGAAGGGATCTCCGTTTGCGAGCACCATCGCCGCCTGCGCGCAGTTCCAGGTTTCGCAGGCGGTGACGACCCAGGAATGGCTCAGCGGTATGCACGGACACACATTGTCGTCGTCGCCGATTGCAGAGGTTGCTGCGAACAACAGAATGAGGATGCATCCAAGCTTGCGCGTCATCGCCGTTTCTCCCGAAACGCGCGACTTGAAAATCGTGTGCCATTCGGGCGGGGGTCGCGAGTGGGGTGTCGGGGGTCGCACTCTCCGACACCTGGCTCCCGGCTTGCGACCCCCGGACATGCGTGCTGAGCTCGTCACGCGTGGCCGTCACTTTGCAAAACGCTGCCCCCGTGCGCAGATCGATCCTGTTCTGGGCTCTGACGATTGCGATCGCGGCACAAGCCGCTTTCGCAGCCACGTTCATCGTTCCTGACGACCGCACGTTCGCGCGGCAGACGGGCACGATCGTCATCGCCTCGCCCCTGACGTCGCGGACCGAACGGACCGCGAATGATTTCGTCGAGACGGTCACGACGCTGTCAATCGAGCGCGTCATCAAGGGAACCGTTGACGACACGATCGATCTGTACGAGCCGGGCGGCACCTACGACGACCTGACCATCACCATCGCCGGCGTTCCGCGCCTTCGCGACGGCGGCCGCTATCTTCTCTTTCTCATTCGCACCGACGGGCGCTGGCACATCCGCGATCTCGCGCTCGGATCGTTTCGATTTGCGACCGACATCACGGGCGCCGAGGTGGTGGTGCGGGAGGAGGGGGAAGTGCGCAATCCTGATGGGTCGGTGCATGCCGAGCGGCGTCGCGCCGCCGGGCCGTTTGTCCGATTCCTAACGACGCTTTCCGCTGGTGGTCCGGCCAGCGAGGATTACGACATCCCGGCGCAGCCGCTCCTTCCTGAGACTGCGCCGCCGTCGCTCGGCCGTGTGATGCCGATGGCCGCCGCGCTGGCGGCGTTTACGGCAAACTCGTACACGTTTACGGTAAGTGGATCGATGGGCGCGCGTTGGTTCGTTT
>DATAMS010000440.1:0-2596 GCA_036260495.1 Thermoanaerobaculia bacterium | reverse complement strand
GGGCGTTAACTGCGGTTTTTCGGGGTCTTTCGGATGATGTCCTCGGAACTGCCGTGTCCTTGGTCTTTCTCGGATCGGCGGAACAGACAGGCAATGCCTTCGACGGTCTCGATGCGGTGGCTATTGCGCTCCAAGATCTGCCTGAAGAGTGGCGAGCCGCATTCGCACGGGGTGCCCCCGCGGACGATTTTCTGCCCACCGGAAAATCATCGCGCGGAGTTTCGGAAGATGTCATGCGCCTGGTACTCCCACTGAGCGCTTTGCAAAGCGGCGCCAGCTTGGACATCGTGGACTATATCCGTGAACACATCCCTGGCTCGGACATGGAAGTCGGAGCGTTCGTGCATGAAAACTTCGTCGTGCCGCTGGCGAAGGGCGGCCTATCGTTGTCGGCGGCCGGATGCCGAATTGCCGCCGAGCTGCGACGGGAACCCTTAACAATGCAGCACTACGACACGCTCGTGTCGAACGGCTCCCGAATTGTGGCTTTCGTGCCGCCAGAAAACTTGATGAGCACCACCTCGTTGGGGGCGTTGGAGAAATATGTCTCCACTAATTTCCGACTCATCGACGAGGCCGCTGCAATGTTGACCGCTGTACAGAGCGACTTCGCTGCGGCCAAACGAAAGGCTTCAGAGCTCGCTGCGGTTGTCAACGAAAACAGGAATCTTTTTCAGCGCAGCAACGAATATCACCACGCGACTCTCATCGCGTATGTCAGTCAGTTGCTAATGCGACCGCGCTACAATCTCGACTATACATTTTTCCGGACGCTGGAGACGCTAACGCTCGGCTTCTGTGAATACCTGATTCATCACGTCGAACCCAGGAACGACGCCATATATCGGGCGTCACGGCTAGTGACCAATATCGGATACGTTTACGACCACCTGCCCGCGGGTCGGAAGCGATCGGTTCAGATACGGAAGGGGATCTTCGCTCGTGCTGCTACTCTTCTAGAAGAGTTCACGCCGACCAGTGCGGGGGATATCGCGAGATACACGTATGCTGAAGGGTGGCAACTGTGGGATGCAGGTCTGCCGGAGCGCGCCGCAGAGGTGTTTCTGCGCGGCGCGCAACGCCTGACAGCAGAGACTTTAGACGTGCTCGACGCTCAGGCCGATCCGCGCGTGTTCAGCCTCCTTGCGCTCGTCTACATCTTGCGTAATGGCGACATGCGTAACGACAGTGCGCATGCCGAGTTGGAGCGCCGTGTGCGAGCCTCTGGCATCTTCGAATCGCTAACCGACCTACGCCAATACCTTTTCGGATCTGTACACATCTTTGACGTCGGCCGCCGCTACTTCGGCGCACGTCCTAATGTGGCCGTATTCTTCTGCCGCTACGACTTTCCCGGCACGTTGCTCACCGTCAAAGACTTCATATTCCGACGAGGCTTGATCCCGCGGCTTCATCTGGTCCTTCCTGGTGAGCCCATCGTCATGGACGATCCGCACATGTTGCACTTAATCATCGGGTCGCCTGACACGCCGGATGGCATCGGCGATCTCATCTCGCGTGTCAATCCAACCGCATCCTATCTATATCAACTGAAATCGACCGACGATTTCTCAGACATGCAAGTCGCGACTTACGAGGGCCGCACGTTTGTGTCGCCAAGCGGAGCTGGTTTCGGCGGCGATTATAGCGAGTGGAATCAGTTTTGGTCTGCACGACATGCAAGCAAGGAAAGCACAATGATTGATCTCTTTTTCGGTACGCTCATTTCCACCATAGTCTCTTCAACGGGGGAGAAGGTAACGGGCATGTTGATCGACGGAATCGTCGATCGCGTCAGAACCGCCGTGCGGCGGTTACGCGGGACAAACGCAGCAGACGCGAAGGATGACGCCGATGTCGCAGCTCTTCGCGCGGATTTGCAGCAACTGCCGGAGGCGGTTCGTCAGAAAGGCAGCGACTTGACCAGCGGCGAGGCGGTTGAACTGCTTCGTCTCGACGAAAAACCTGCCGACGTGGCTATGCAGGTGAGCAGCCTTCTCGCGCCCGGCGGACTGTCGAATATCTTTGCGCAGCTTTTTGCCGCCACCGAAGTCGTCGGCTCCGATGTTTATCAGGCGCGTGAAATCATGGAAGGCACGTTAAAGCTCGCCATGCGCCTCAGGGCGATGCGTGGCCTCGCACTTGACGAGGAGCGATGGCTCGACGAGTACCAGACCGGGGTCAGAACCTCCATTGCAAAAACCAATCAGTTAGCGCGCGAGTACGAGGCGACGAACGAATTCGACGACCGGTCGTTCGGGAAGCTCGTCAACAACTTCTGCAACTCAACACGCCGCTTCGCCGGCCTAATGGGCGACATCGAAAAACGTCACGGAATACGAACGGACGCGTGAGGTGAGTTATAGAAACGCCAAGTCTCGAACGCTTCCGCCGACCGCACTCCCGACCGGAAACCGTTCATGTCATCGAGACGCCGTGCCATGTCGATCCAGAATGCTGTGTCTTGCGAACTGTAATTGCTGATGTATCGGTATTTCAGTTCCGCTTCGGCCGAAATATCGATGTAGATGTCTGGTTGAAAACTCGCACGCAGCGAAAGCCGTTCATAATAACTGTTGCAAGCCAAAATGCGTCG
>DATAMS010000433.1:0-3711 GCA_036260495.1 Thermoanaerobaculia bacterium | reverse complement strand
CACTTTCGAACTGCCCCCGCCGCCGCCCTGCGCCAACGTCGCCGAAATCCCCGCCATCCGTCCGCTCGCCCACGCCCACTGGAAGTTGAAGCCGCCGATGCGGCCGTCTACGTCGAGGATTTCGCCGCAGAGGTAGAGGTTTTTGCAGCGGCGCGATTCCATTGTGGACAGGTCGATCTCTTCGAGCGGGACGCCGCCGGCGGTGACTTCGGCGTAGTCGAAGCCGCGGTCGCGGATGACGGGGAGCGCAGAATCGACGAGATCGCGCACGATGCGGCGGCGGTCCTCTTTCGTCATCTTGCCGAGGGGCGTGTCGGGGGTGAGTTGGGTGAGGAGGCGCTCCGGCAGGCGGCCGCGAAGAACGCTGGCGACCGTCGATCGCGGATTGCCGCGGGCGGCCTCGAGCAGCATCGCTTCGAGCGAATCGAAGGTTTCGCCGGGGAGAAAGTTCGCGAACAGCGTGGCCGGCTGATTGGCGATCCAGTGGCGGCTTATGTCGAGGACTACCGGTCCGCTGAGGCCGAAGTGCGTGAAGAGCATCGAGCCGTGATGACGGTGCAACACGCGGCCGGTGGGCGATTTCACGGACAGCTCCGCATCGACGCTCGTGCCGCTGATCGACGTGATCCAGTGGCCCGGCGTCACGATCAGCGGGACGAGTGCGGGGAACGTGTTTGTCACCGTGTGGCCTAGGGCGCGAGCGAGGGCGTAGCCGGAACCGTCGCTGCCGGTTTTCGGCACAGATCGGCCGCCTGCGGCGAGGATGACGCGGTCGGCGCGGATCGAGCCGTTGACAACGAAGCCTGGCTCGATCGAAATCACCGGCATTCCGCTCACGATCTCGACACCGGCCTCCTCGGCTGCCGCAAGAAGCGCATCGACGACATCGCGAGCCCGGTTGCTGATGGGAAAAATCTTGCCTGTCTCCTCGCGCTTGAGCGGGACGCCGAGGTCTTCGAAGAACGCGACGGTGTCCGCGACACCGAACGTGCGCAGAACCTTGGCGATCCCGTTCTGCATCCCGTTGAAATCCTGCGCGCGAACGACTTCATTCGTGATGTTGCAACGTCCGCCGCCGGAGATGAGGATCTTCGCGCCGATCTTCTTCGCGCTGTCGATTGCGGCGATGCGCGAAGGCACGCCACGTTCGCGCGCGGCGCGTCCGGCGGAGATGGCCGCCATGAGTCCGGCGGCGCCGGCTCCGATGATTGCAAGATCGTAGTTACTCACGCGAAGCCGCGAAGACCGCGAAGATTCAATGCCCTTCGCGCCTTCGCGGCTTCGCGTGACAACACCGCAACACGATTCTACCGGCGAAGCCATTACCATTCGGCCCCATGCTTCGTCGATCGATCGCTCTACTCGTCATTCTCGTCGCCATCCCGGTTTCGCTCCTCGCGCAGAAGCCGCTCGATGCCGCGCAGATCCAGCTCGCGCTTCGCAAGCTCACAGTCGCCGGCAGCGCGCTTTATGTGGCGGCGCATCCCGACGATGAGAACACCGCGCTCATCGCCTACCTCGGCAACGAGCGGCTTTATCGCACCGGCTATCTGGCCATGACGCGCGGCGATGGCGGACAGAACCTCCTCGGCGATGAAAAGGGCGAGCTCCTCGGCGTCATCCGCACGCAGGAGCTCCTGGCCGCGCGGCGCACCGACGGCAGCGAGCAGTTTTTCACGCGCGCCATCGACTTCGGCTTCTCGAAGAATCCGACCGAGACGCTGGCGATCTGGGGACACGACACGATCCTCGCCGACGTCGTCTGGAACATCCGCCGCTTCCAGCCCGACGTGATCATCACGCGCTTCCCCACGACCGGCGAGGGCGGCCACGGGCATCACACTGCCTCGGCGATTCTGGCCGGTGAAGCATTTGCGCAGGCCGGCGATCCGACCAAGTTTCCCGAGCAGCTCAAATACGTTGGCGTCTGGCAACCGCGGCGTCTGTTCTTCAACAAGTTCTCGTTTCAGCCGCTCAAGCCCGACGATCCAGCGCTCGCCAAGTCTCTGAAACTCGACCTCGGCACCTTCAATCCGCTCCTCGGGCGCTCGTACACCGAGATCGCCGCCGAGAGCCGCAGCATGCACAAGAGCCAGGGTTTCGGTGCGGCGGAACGGCGCGGCACCGCACCGAACTATTTCGATCAGCTCGCGGGCGATCCCGCCACCAAAGACATGTTCGAAGGGATCGACACGACCTGGTCGCGCTACCCGGGCGGCGAGGCGATCGGAAAGATTCTGCAACAGGCGTCCGACACGTTCGATCCGATGAATCCGGCGAAGACGATTCCGATTCTGCTGCAGGCGTACGACCGTCTCGAGCAACTCGGCGCAAGCGGAACGTGGGGAAAGCATCCGTGGCCCGAGGTGAAGATGCGCGATCTGCAGAACGCGATCAAGGCGTGCGCCGGACTCTCGATCGACGTCGCCGCGAGCGATTCATCAGTCGTCGCGGGCGCATCGATTCCCGTCAGCGTCAGCGTCGTCAATCGCTCCGATTATCCGTTCACGCTGTCGATGGTGGCGTCGCGTTACGCCGATCCGAGCAAGGCCGTGAACGTGCCGCTGACGAACAACGTGCCCATCAAGACCGACCTCGTCATCAAACTCCCCGCCGATTTTCCGATGTCGCAGCCCTACTGGCTGGCGAAGCCGCCGGGCAAAGGAACGTACACGGTCGACGACCAGCGTTTGATCGGCGTGCCCGAGAATCCGGCGGCGATTCCGATCATCGTCACGCTGACGGACAACGCTATGCACACGATCATCCTCGATGTTCCGGCGATCTATCGATGGACCGACGCGGTGCTAGGCGAACGAACGCGCAACGTCGATGTTGTGCCCGAAGTGACTGCGAACATCGGAGCGGGGGTGTATGTCTTCCCCGACACGAAGCCGAAGCCGGTGACTGTCTGGCTCCGCAACTTCGGCGCGACAGGGCCGGTCAGCGTGCGTCTCAAGTTCGTCAAATTCGCGGGCGGAACGGCCGCGCCTGCGGGGGCAACACAGGATTGGAGCGCCGACCCGATCTCGACCGTCGTCACCTTCGCGAAAAAAGGCGACGAAGCGCACGCCACGTTCATGGTCACGCCGGCGAAGGCCGAAATGACGATGTACATGGCGGCCGAGGCGGAGACGACGGATGGAAAGAAGATCGATGTCGGGCTGACGGCGATCGAGTATCCGCACATCCCCGCGCAACGCATCTTCGGCGATGCCGTCGCCAAACTCGTGCGCGTCGACGTCAAGAAGCGCGGCGACCGCGTCGGCTACATCATGGGTGCCGGCGATGACGTTCCCTCCGCGCTCCGGCAGATCGGATACGACGTCACGCTGCTGACCGACGACGATCTCGATCGCGGCGATTTCGCCAAGTACGACGCCGTCGTCACCGGCGTCCGCGCCTACAACGCCCGGCCGCGCATGCGCCTCGCGCATCCCAAATTGCTGGAGTACGTCAAGAACGGCGGCACCCTCGTCGTGCAATACAACAGCACCAACCCGCAGCCGCTGCTCGTCGATGTTCCGGGCCCGTATCCGTTCAAGGTCACGACTGAGCGCGTGACGGTCGAAGAGGCGCCGGTGCGCTTCGTTCATCCCGACTCGCCGCTACTCAACACGCCCAACAAAATCACGCAGGCCGATTTCAACAACTGGGTGCAGGAGCGCGGCCTCAACTTCGTCAAGGATTGGGATCCGCAATACCAGACCG
>DATAMS010000424.1:0-22093 GCA_036260495.1 Thermoanaerobaculia bacterium | reverse complement strand
GCGCGGACGATCTTCCGATGGTGCCGACGGAATTGATCGCGCCGAAGCCAGCCGCGGCGGCCGCGTCAAAGCCCGCGCCGCCTCCGATCCCGGAACCGTTCGACGATTTCGTCGACTACTACGCGAAACCAAAAGATGACGACGACGAGCCGCCATCGTCCGGCATCTCCATCCTCGGCGGGCCCAGTTCGCCATTCGCGTCACTCGACGAGATGGCTGGGGACGTGCCGATGATGTCGATCGAAATCCCGCTCCCCGAGGGGATTTTGAGCTCGCTGCCGGAACTGGACGCGCCGTCGAGCGCGCGCGCCGCCACCGCCTCCAAACCGACCGAGCGCCGCGCCACCGACGGCCTGGTAAAAGAAGTGACCGTCCCGTTGAACATCACCCTCGACGAGCTCCGCCAGCACCGAAGACTGCGGCTAAAGATCACGCTCGATGTGAACCTGCTGTCGTGACGCTGGAGTGCAGCGCGCACGAGCGGCAGCATCGCTAAAGGACCTCAGAACGCGTCCGAATTCAGCGAACGGATCAATAGAAGCCTCCCGCTGCGATGGTCGTCGTGTGGTTGTTGTTGTCGAGCCGCCGCCACCCGGGGCAACTCTCCGCGCTGCACGGCTGGCCGGAGTAACGCCAGATCGCGCCGTTGTCGTGCCGCTGGAAGACATGATCGCCGCCCGCGACAATCTGCCGCGTCCGCGGATTATTGTCGAGCATCTGCCATCCCGGGCACACGGTGCCGCTGCAGGGCGTTCCGGTGTAACGCCAGATCCTCCCGTTATCGTGACGTTGATAGAGAAAGCCCGCCGCTGCGATCTGCGCCGTGCGGGGGTTGTTGTCGAGCATCTGCCATCCAGAACACGAGCTGCCGCTACAGGGCGTTCCGGTGTAGCGCCAGACCTTGCCGTCACTATGCCGCTGAAAGAGCTGATTGCCGCCGGCAACGATGGTCGCTGTTCGCGTGTTGTTGTCGAGCATCTGCCATCCGGGGCACGAATCGCCGCTGCACGGAGTACCGGTGTAGCGCCATATTTTTCCGTCGCTGTGCAATTGAAAGAGCTGCGAGCCGGTGGCGGCGATGGCTATCGTGCTCGCATTGTTGTCCAGGCGCTGCCACCCGGGGCAACTCGTTCCGCTGCATGGTTTTCCCGTGTAGCGCCAGATCCAACCGTTGTTGTGACGTTGGTAGAGCTCCGTGCCTCCTGCGGCGATGGCTGTGGTGCGCGAGTTGTTGTCGAGCATCTGCCATCCAGGGCACGAGTCGCCACTGCACCCCACGCCGGTGAAACGCCAGATTTTGCCGTCAGCGTGGCGCTGGAAGAGCTGCGCACCACCCGCGGCGATCTCGCGCGTGTTTGGGTTGTTGTCGAGCCGCTGCCATCCGGGACAGGACTCACCGGCGCACTCGGATCCGGTGGAGCGCCAGATGGAACCTGTGTCATGCAACTGGTAGAGCGGAATGACGGCGGAAAGCTGCCCTGTCGCTGAAGCTTCACAGAAGACGATGAGAGTGACGGCTATCAACATCGACCAGAAGTGCTTGATGAGTCTCATAGTTGATTCCCCTGACCGGTAATGACGGACGTTATCGATTCTTTCTATGCGTTATTCTTTCTCAACGTCTATCTGTTATACCTGCGCTCGTCGTCCGCGCGAAGTGCGGTGGTCACGCAGCGGCCTGACGCTTTCCAGCGATCAGGGCCGGCGGCGGCATGACTCGTCATCGGGAAGGCGCCGAAATTCAATTCCCGCACGCCGCGTTCGATCATCGGCGCGGAGGGGTGGCCGAGTGGTTTAAGGCAGCGGTCTTGAAAACCGCCGTACCGGAAACGGTACCGTGGGTTCGAATCCCACCTCCTCCGCCAAACAGCGTCTGCCGATTCTGTGTTTGCGTGTCAGCGTTAAGCAACCTATAGTTGTCAGATCGCAAACATTGCAGAAATCGCAAGAGAAACACGGACATCTTGCGCAAAGCCTCAAGTACTTTCGCTTCAGTCGGACACGCGCGGTCCTACCCTAAGAGGGATGGATGTCATCGAGCGGATCCACCTCGCAGTGAAGGCCAGCCCGCACTCGAAGAAAGTCGTCGCCGCCCTCGCGGGCATGAGTCCCTACAAACTCAGTCGTCTTTTGAATGGAAGGGTCAAGCCTGATCTTGCGGCCATCGAGGCAGTGCTGGCTGCAATCGGCAAGCGGATGGAAGACCTTTACGCCGGCTCGACGCCGACCGGCATCCGGCATGCGCTGCGGGTTCTGACGGAATACGTCGATACACACGAGTCGCCTCGACCGGCCCTCGCGACGCCCGCGGCCGCCCTGCCGCGCATCGGTCCGAAAAAACGAAAATCGAGAACGGTAACGACGCATGACATTGCCGCGAACCCGAATGCGATTTTGCTGGATTCCAGCGAAACGAGACGCAGTATGGTTCCCATTGAGCTTTGGAATCGGGGAGCACGGGGAGGAGCGCGCGTTATCGGAGACTCGATGATCGAGGCCGGTATTCGCGACGGCGAGCTAGTCTTTTACGTGCCCGAGCCCGACTGGCGTGCCGCACGGCGCAAGATTGTCGTCGTCCGCGTCAATACGGCGGTATTCCTGAAGTATTACCACGAGAGCAATGGCCAGAAACTTCTTGTGAGTGCGAAGCCAGGACTCACTCCCATGATCCTGGAACCCAGCGATGACGTGCAGTTGTATGGCGTCGTCGTGCTTCCACGCGCACCCAGCCTCGGACGCACGGAGTCGTCATCAGCGCCTCGACAACGTCGTTGACTTGGTCCTGGCGAAGACTCAACTGGTCGCAAAGCTCGTCCGCGTGAATGACGATTCTCTGCCGGCATCAACGAGAATCAAACAGTCACACAGCGGTGATGATTTGGGCTGCGCGACGAAACCTCAAAGAAAACGAGGGCAATCTTCGCGGCGCCCCTTGGGCGGCGAGCGCGATGGTTCGAAAATCGTCTGCATGCCCGCGCCAGAATCTATCAGCTCCGATGAAGAGGACCGAGTTTTCTGACCCGCGTCGCGACTTCGCGCGTCACGCGAATCACGGCAGCGACGATCTCCTCATCGACATCCGCAACTCCCTCATATTCAACGTAGTTTCGCTTTCGATGCGCGGCGTCGAGCACACGCCACTGCTCCGCGGGAAGTTTCAGTGTGTGGGCGAGAGTCTGAAACACGAGATAGCGATTCTCCGATCGGTAGCCGTGCCAACGTAGTGCGGCCAGCGACAGTGCATGGGCAGCGTTGTAAGCGAGGTCGAACCGGCCATCGAGGGAGAGCGTGGTGTTTGCGGCATCTTCCAGCCGCGCGAGGCCTGAGCGGATCAATCCATCCAGCTCGGATTGATCGGGCGGTTCGGCTTTGAGGCCGCCGGTTCGCACGAGGTTATCGAGACTCGCTACCGCCATCGCCGGTTCCGATCAGGTCGACATGTTCTCCCGCGAGCACCTTCCGCAGAAAGGGATTACTGCCGGCCTTGCGTCGCGCGAATTCTGCTGGTGTGTAGAGCGTCGGATGAATGCTGCGTCCCAGCCTCTTCTCGGTCGGGGCCAACTTTGCGAACAACTCTTCGAGAGTGAGGTCGCTGGCGACGACGAGCAGATCGATATCGCTGCCGGCGTGAGCCATGCCCTTCGCGACCGAGCCGTAAACGAGCGCGCGATCGATTCGCTTCGCAAGCGGCCGGAGCGCGGATCGCAACGGATCGATGAGGCCCACCGTCTTCATCACGATTCCACGAAGCTCCTCAAAGATGGGCGCGTGGCGGTTTGCCTGATAGTGCTTCTGGCTGCCGATGAGCCTCATGATGACGAGGCCGCTCTCGACGAGCCGGGCCAGCTCGCGCTGCACCGCGCCCGAACCCGAGCCTGTTTGCGCGATGAGCTCCTGTTGAAAATAGGTGCGCTCCGCATTGCCGAAAAGGAGCCGGAGGATGCGCTGCTGAGTGGTCGTGAAGAGGGCGTCGGCGAGACTGGTCGAGCGGGTGCCGGCGCGTCGGTACGCAACGTTCGATCTCGTCTGCTGTGTGCCCATTTTGGGCATTGTACTACCCAAACAGGGCAGGTCAGCCTGGTTTCGGAAACCTTGCTACCCGCGCATTCTGATTGCGGCCGTCATGGCCAATACCGCGGCAAGCATCATCAACACCCAACCGGATAATGTGGGGACGTCACCGACCACCGTCAGCGTGCCTGACGCGGTGGCGCCGGGCGGAGCTTCGGCGGAGGTGACGGTTGACGTTGTGTTGACGTGTGGGCCCAGGATTGTGCCCTTCACGCTCACGGTGATCGTGCAGGACTGGCCTGCGGCAAGCACATTCGAGGTGCTGGAAAAGGTATCGGTGCCGGGATTGATGCTGAACATGCCGCCGCCGGTTGCCAGCGTGCTGCACGTGCCGCCGGTTTGGGTGATGAGATCGATCCCCGCCGGCATGACGTCGCTGAACTGAACGTTCGTGAGCGGAACCGGGTTGGGATTCGTCACCGTGATCGTCCCGATGGAAGAGCCGTTGAGCTGGACGATCGCGGGGGAGAAGCTCTTGGTGATGACTGCCGGGGCGGCCTGCGCGAACACCGTCCCTGCGAAGAACGCGCTGAGGAGCACTGCCGCAACGATTGGAAGACGCGACGACTTTCGATTCATGAACACTCCTTCTTGATCACGCGAGCTTGTGATTATTGCCGAACACTCCGCGCTGGCGCAAACAACTTTATCCCCGCCAGCGAGCGCGCACCATCAACACTACTTTCCTTCATCGCGATTGACAGCGCCGTCGTCGAGCCATTCACGGCGGCGGTAGGCGCGGGGGCTGAGTCCGAACTCGCGCCGGAATGCGTGCGTGAAGTTGCAGACGTCCGTGAAGCCGACGTAGTAGCAAATCTCGGAGATGCGACCGTGCGTCGTGGCGAGGAGGCGCGCGGCCTCGGCCATGCGGCGGCGCCGGAGAAGGTCCCGGATCGAGGTCTGCGCATGCACGCGAATCAGGTGCGTGAGCCGCGACGCGCCGAGGTTCACGGATGCCGCGAGGTCTGTGACGCGGTGCTTATGCCGCCACTCCGCGTCGAGCTGGGCGAGTACGTCGGCTACGCGATGGTCCACATCCATAGGAGTGGATCAACTGACAAAAACCCTACCCTCATTTTTACGATGGACGGCGGCGTACGGGGTGGAGGATGGTCCGGGCGGTCAGCAAATCGTCCGCGAGCGCCTTCCGTTCCACCCCGACGTCGCTGATGAGCGTGGCGGTATCGCGCACGATCGAATCGAGCTGGGCGACGACATCCCTCCCTCCCGCATCGCGCAACGGCTGAGAGGAGGCCAGCCTCGCTGACTCGGCGAACGTTTCCTGCCGCTCCGTCAGAACCTCGCTCCGGCGCTGCTCGAAATCGTTGAGAGCGCCGGCGAGATCGGCCATCGCGGCCTCTAGCTGCGGATCGGCAGCCGTTGACACGTCGTCGATCTTTGGATCTCCCGATGGGGGCACAAGGACCGGTGTTCCATCCGGAAGATCATTCAAATTCTCGAGATGTGGATTGGCGTCTCGCAGCTCCTGAATGAGCTCGGGCCGCTCCTTCGCCGCATCACCGTAGATCCGTTGCGCCAGCGCTTCCACGCTCGCGTCTCCTCTGAGTATTGCGATGTTCATCATTGCACCTCGTTGCGTCAGAGCGTCACGCGGTTCAGCGGCGGATCGGTGAGTACATTGCCGTTGACCACAATGCCGGCAAGGTTGTTGTTGCCGTCGAGCGTTCCCTGCACGATGTTGCCGAGCACAGTCCAGAGATTCAGGCGGTGGAAATCCCAGACCTCGAGCGGCGGCTGGGAGAAGCGGCCGAAGATCTGATTTGCGTTCGCCACGACGGTTTCTGCGTTGAGATAAACGCCGATCGGAAGATTCAAGTCGCCGCTGAAACGATGGGCGCAGATGTTGTCTCCGAACGTACATCGCAGCGAGGCGCCGGCGACTCTCACCATGCCTAGTTGTGGATCAATGCCAATCTGCTTCTCGTCGAGGCCGCCCTCGCAGTCGACGATGTTTGAACCGATCAGCAGTAGCGACGTCGCGGAGCCGAGCCGGACCCAGAAATAGTTGGTGAAGGCCACCGCATATTGCTCGACGACCCCCAGGCTTTGCCCGGGAGCGCCAAACTGAGCGGTAACGGTCTGTCCCTGATTGGCATTCTGAACTGTTGATGCGAGCGTGAATACCGTGTAGCCATACGTTGGCGGGGCATGAACACGGATCGCGTACGTGTGGCCAGTGGCGGCCACGCTCGTTGTGGAGATGTTGTTGTTCGTGATCTCGACGGTGCCAAACGGCGGAGCCACATAGATTGCTGCCGAGCCAAACACCACTCCAGTCTCATCTCGTCCTGCAGGCGACGGTGTGATTCTGCTGAGGGTGTTTTCGTGAATGCGCAGGCTTCGCGGCGAGTCCGCGCTGATGCCAAGTGCCTGGTGGAACGGCGGACGATGGTCCAGATCGGGCAGGCCAACGCCGTCGATCCTGTTTGCCAGCACGCTGGCGTGGCACAAAGGGCCGAGATGGATCCCGTACGACCGGAACGAAATGTCCTCGCCCAATGCTACGTCTGCGATGTCATTGCCCTCGATAGTGAGAGTCGAGTCGCGCGCCTTGTCGAGCGCCACGATTCCGCCGCCGGCCGTGTGACGGATGAAGTTCTCCGCCACAACAAGCGCCTCGACGCGGTCGGCGATCAGCACACCCATTCCCTTCGTATGCAGGCAGCGGTTACCGGCGACGAGGCAATCTCTGCGCAGATCGCCCGTTGATTCCGTGTAAACGGCGATCGAGCTGTATGTCTGGTCGGCTGGCTCCAGGTTTTTGCCGTCTGGATTAAAAGTGAACGTCCCCAGCACGAGGTTGTTTGTGACGGTCGTTCGATCGGCGCCTACGCCAATGCCCGTCCGCGCTGTGGTTACCGAGTTCGCGTCGATGATGTTCGATCTGCCGGTGCGCGCCGTGCCTTCTAATCGGATGCCCGAGGATGCCGCCGTGATCACGTTTTGCCGGATGACAGCCGCGACGCTGCCCGCGAGGAGGCGAATGCCATCGTTGGCGGTAATCGTGTTGCTTCGGATCTCCAGGTCGGTGGCGACGGTCAGCGACGTCCGCTTCGTTGCCGGATCGCTCGTTGCCGCGATACCGGCGGGTGCGGTGATGGTGCAGTCGATGATCTTCGTGTCGCGAACCAGGACATCGAGCGCGATGCCGATCCCCTGAAACTTCGTGCCGCCTGCAGGCGAGTACAGCATCGACAACGTGCAGTGGCGCACCACCACACCGTAGGCAGTGTTGCTGATGGTGATGACCGAAACTTCCGAGGCCGAAGGCCGCAGCCGCCGGAGCGCGAGATGCTCGATGACGATGTCGTTGCTTCCGCGGATGAGCAGCGCGTAGGGATCGTTTCCCAGGAAGAGCAGGTTGCACCGGCCGTGACCGGTAAGCCGGAGGGAGGTCGTGTTGAGGATTGTGAGCGGCCTGGACAGAGGGTAGACGCCAGGCTCGAGGCAAACCTTGCCGCCCCCATCGCGCGAGACTTTGTCGATGGCCATCTGAATCGTCCACTTGCCCGATCCATGGTCCTCGGGGTTGACGCACGCAGCGCATTCGCAGTCGCAATCCGGCGGCCAGAGTGTGCGGCAGTCGCTGGCCACCGCGATCGGCGCAAATTCCGGCTGCGAGGTCCCACCGCCCAGCACGAGCGTTGTTGCCGCCGGTTTTTTTGTCACTTTTTTGGCCGCTTGCGCCGAAGCCACGGCCACCGGAAGGAAATCGATCAGCGCCAGCGGCGCGTAGTGGTGGATCACGCCGCGCGGAGGCGCGTTCACCAGCGGACCCGCGGTATGCGTCGCCTCGCGGGCGGGGAACATCCAGTAGTCGCCACGCCGCGGCGTGCCGGTAAACTCCACGGAGATGCCGCTCTCGAGTGCGATCAATCCGCTCGTCACAGTCAGCAGATGGTTGACGGGATCGAGCGCGTTGTCCTGATCCCACTTTGTGATCCAGGCGCGCGGATCCGGTGTGGAGGAAGCTGGAGTGACGACCTTGTCGATCGTGATCTCGAGAAGGGCATCGTCAACCTTCACGATTTTCGCCATCGTGCCGGGCTCGTTGCGCAGCACGCGGCGCTCGCTGAGCACTTCGATCCGGTCGCCGGCGGAAAATCGAAGCGCCGAATCTCTCCCGGTGCGGACGACTTTCAGAATCGTCTGCCCAGCCAACCCTCCGGCTCGGATCTCCTCGATGCGCGCCGAGATCGGATCGCGCGAGAATTTGAACGTCGTTGACGTCGTCGAGACGTCGTGAATCTCGACGCGATAGTGCCGGTTCTCGACGCCGCGGAATCCGCCCTCTTCGGGCAGTGCGCAAGGATCGGGATCATCGCCCGGCGGATCGACTTGCACGGTCAGGCGTCCGGTCGATGGCGGAAAGATCGTATCGAGATCGGTTCCGCAATTGAGTCCGGGGAAATCTTGCGTCGACGCGATCTTCACCTGCCAGACGGTTTGTGTGCGTACCGTCGTGTCGATTCCATGAAGTGCGGGCTCGAGCAGCGCCGTTTCCTGCACCGCCGTAAGCTCACGCTCCCAGACGTCGAGGTAAGCGAGGCTGCGCACGCTCGGGAACCCGCTGAGTGGCGGCGGATCGGGATAGAAAGGCTGCGTTGCGTACGTCAACGGATCGGACGAAAACGCCTCGGCCACGATGCCATCGATGTAGATGCGGCCGGCGCCGATGTTGAGGTTCGCGCCGGCTGCGGTGATCTTGAACGCATCCGGCGTCGTGGCCCGCGGCACCGCGGCGTCACCTACGACGTCATGCGCGAAGGTGCGGTCGCGGTTCGTGAAAATCTCCGACTGCTCGTTGTGATCGGAGTCGAGCGACACTCTCCCCTGCTGCCAAAGGACGCGCGAGAATCGGTTCTTCCTGTCGAACGTAAACCGGCTGTAATCGCCTGCCATAAAACGCTCCTCTCACGTCACGTAAATGAGTCCGGCCCGCATCCCGAACGGCAGATGCTCCTCGATCCGCGTGCGCAGATTGGTCTCGCGCTGCGGCTGTTTGAGATGGCAGTACACGCCCATCTCCGAAAAGTCTTCGGCGCCGGTGAAGATTTGCCGCGCGATGCTGCGGTGCAGTTGTGCGTACCCGGGATCGGGGTAGTGAATCGATGTAAACGAAGGCAAGAGGAACGCGCGGACGGCGTCGCCGATCGTCTGGCGCTCGGTAGCGCTGAGCGGCTGTCGAGGACGGAGCGCGGACGCGGCCTCGATTCGTGTGGCAATCTCGAGGTCCGGCTGGCAGCGATAGCGCCGCGGAGTGCGCGAGCCCTCCGGCAGAAAACTGAAACGCGCGCATCCTTCCTGGCGGCGCTCCACGAGCAGCGCTCCGGTGAAGATCGTCTCGCTCGCCAGCGGCAGCTCGCGTACGGACACAGCCCCGGCCGCACCGCCGAACACCGTGGAACGCTCGATCGAGAGACTCGGTCCCACGCCGCCGGAAGCATTCGCGGCGATGGCGAAGCCGTTGCCTCCGTCGATGATGCTGTCGTCGATCGTCACTCCCCGTGATCCCGGCGACAGATAGAGCGGGCCGGTGATGCTGAAGGCGATCTGAAGCCGGAACGTATCGACGGGCGACGCGGGCGCGGTGACTTTGATGCTCGGGACAATCGGCGCGACGAAGGCCGGAATGACGGTGGTGTGCAACAGGCGCAACGTGCCTTTGCGTTTCTTGACGGTGATCGAGCCTTCGATGAGGAGACCCGCAAGCGTCACGGTGGCGTCGTCCGCGCAGGTGACCTCGATCGGAAACGACGGAATGATGTGCGGGTTCGCCCCGTCCGCGGCCTCGATGGCGACTCGCCCACCCGACGGAGGATCGAGCACCAGCTTGGCGGGCTCGACGTACGTACGGTTGTCGGTGAGCCTGATGATTGCGTTCGGACGGCCGTCGAGCACCCATTGATCTCGCGCCTTCTTGATGGTGTCCATCGAAGCGTTGTGCTTATCGACGAGATAGACCGTCTCGTCTTGCGGCTTGATCATCCAACTCGAGCGCGAATAGCTGCCGCCGCCGATGTCGCCCGGAAAGCCGTAGTGATACGAAACGCTGACCGCCGGCGATGTCGTGTAGCCATCGCCTAATGCGATCCGGCCGGTCCTGACGTCGGTCGCGACGATGAATCCCACCGGCCGGCGCCAGTTCGTCAGGTCGCACGCGCAGATGAGCTCCGGAATCACCAACACGCCGTCGAGATAAATGGCCAGACTGCGATCGAGGTCCGGCAGCAGATCAGAATCGCCGTAGAAGTCCGTGGCGGGTGGCGGTCCCGGTGCGCGCTGTTTGGTTTGCAGGTCGCGCCGGAAAAGCGCCTGACGAATCGGTCCGGGAATCTCAGACTCGGTGGACCCGCGATCGGCGCTGCGCTGGGCGCGCGTGAAGAGCGGCTCTTCGAATCCGGCGCGGTTGGCGAAGAAACGGTAGTCCGCTGGCGATGCCGCCGCACGTGCATCGACGCGCTCCAGCGGGTAGGCCCGCAGACGCCAGAGGAAAAAGGCGATGTTACGCACCTCGTACCGGCCGTTGAATTGATTGATGGCACGCACGTCGGCCGTGTGGCTGCTGGTATCGAACGGTCCGTCGATTCGTTCGACAAATTCGTCCTGGCGGATATCAGGACACTCGTGGCTGAAGAGGCGCAGATGATTGCGGATCCACTGCGACCAGATCATGTGCTGGAACATCTCCACGACGTGCGCGCCCCATCCGGTGACGTCGGCGGCGAGCTCCTCGAGCATCGTCAGAGTCGCGGTGCGCTTGCGGTAGAAGATCGTCTTCGCGACGTCCGGCCGCGCGCGCAACGCCGCATGTGGAACGAACTGCGGACCGGTGAGATCGGGGAAGAGAACGGTCAGCCGGTCGCCGGCGGAAGCGCCGCCGTTGTAAAGCGGCGAAGTGCCGAGGAGATCGCCGATGTAGGGGATGACCCAGCCGGCGCAGGTCTCGATAAACTGATCGTCGTAGAGCTGCGCCAGATCCTCCTGGACGACCGCAATCTCACGCGCGACGACAGTGAGCAATGCGCGCAGCTCGCCGCGGTCCGCGTCGCGGTTGCGATACACCGCCGGAAGCAGATTCATCAAACGGCCGGCGTCGAATGTGGTCATGGCGCCTCCGTGATGATTGCGGCGTCGAGGATCAAAATCTCGGCGGCGCTCAGCATGCCGTTCGCAAGCTGGCGCGGTTTCGCCGCGGAAAGACGATCGTGGCGGGCGGGCGTCGTACCGCTGCGATAGAGCAGATCGATGCCGGCCGATTTCACTCCCGCGACGTTGTGGATCACGGCGATGACATCCGACAGATCGACCGCGTCGCCGAAGCCGCGCGCATCGAACGAGAACGCCGTGCGCAGCGCGTCACTCACCTGCTTGAGCACGATCTCCGCAACGCGATCGGAATCGACGCCGGCCTTTGCCGCGATCGTGAACTTCGCCGGCACAAACGACTCGATGCGCAACGGGACGAATGGATCGCCGGCGCTCACGAGCGCGCCGTGCAGTGCCGCGACGGTGGCACTCCCCGTCTCGAACGTCGCACCACCAGGTCCGGCGATCGTGAGGAACACCTGCGACTCCGTGCCGGTGTGCGACCAGGTGGCGATGGCCTTGGCCACGCCGGCGAATGTCGCCGCGAAATCCTGGTAATCGGCAAGCGAGACCACGCGGTCGAGCGTTCGCATCGTGCCGGGCGCATTCTGCCGGGCATCCTCGATCGACTCCGGATCGTCGCCGCCGCTCGCGGCGATCGGATTGTCGGCACCTTCGAGACCAAGGGGCCGCGACATCAGCAGCGTCAGCTTGTTCTTCGCGACATTGGCGGCGACGCCGATGCCTTTGCGATACACCGCCCGGACGTTGTCGTGGCCGCTCGGGACCGGCGCACCCGCGGTCTTCCCGTCGCCGAACTGCACATACGTGTTGTCCTCGGAATCGCGCACCGTCTCATACACGCGCTCGTTCGTGGCGGCGCCATAAAGCGATGAGCGCTCGCTCCAGAGAATGTCGTTGACGTAAACCTGCAGCGTCGAGGCGGCGCCACTGGCATTGGCGGAAGACGGCACGTAGGTGAGCGGCGCGTGCGAAAGCTTGAATCGCTGGAACGGTGTCGGAGTATCGCCGCTGCCGAGCACTTCGCGGAACGTCTCGCCATGCGTCGCGGGCGCTACGTTCGCGAAGATGCGCGCGGTTGCGACGTCGAACGTGTTGGTCAGCGGCGCAGCGAGCTTCAGCGTCGTGTGCACGGGATCGCTGCTCTTGTCAGCGGCAGCGATCGATGCAGGCTCGACGACGAGCCCGGCGGCGTCGCTGACCAGCACCACGTGGCCTACCTCGGGCGCGGTGATGGCGCGATCGAGCTCGATGGTTTGGGTAAGGTTGCCCGCGAGCGGAGACTCGCCGAGTGGGAGCTCTTCGGGAGCGGCGAAAACGACCGTGGCGCGATAGTGCGTGCTGGAAAGAGATGTCTCCTCGGCGGACGTCAAGGCCAGGGACAACAGCGTCGCTTTGCCGGAGACGGCGAAATCAGACTTCGATACGAACGAAACACCGTCGACATTGAAAACCAGCGGCCCCGCGCCTCCCGGCAACACGATCGCCAGGCTGTCCTTCGTTATGGCGAGTTGCTCGCCCTCGAGGAAGATCTTGCCTCCCGTGACCGGGAAGTTCCACTCCAGCGTCGAGCCAATGTGTGAGGTCGCGTCAGAGCTGGCGTTAAAGAAGCCTCTGGTGTCCGCTGACAGTGTCCGCGGATCAGGCGCGTTGTGTCCGAAGAGACTCGCCTGCACGCGGAAGGCGTAAACCGTTACTGTCTCGGTTCCCGATGTCGTCACGTTCGATGTCAGTGGCGTGTCCCAGGTAACGATCGTGCGTCTAGCGTCGAAGTCCGGTGTCGCGGTTGCGACTCTCACGAAATCGAATACACCGGTGCTCTTGTAAAAAAGCAGTCCGTCGCCCGTCTTTAAATTGGTGCTTGTTCCCGCGAGGTAGATAGCAGTGTCTCCCAGCGCAGGCGCGACCACCGCGGTTCTGCGCGGCACGAGCTCGTTCCACTCGGCGCGCGCGTCGAGCGCCGACGACGTCTCGAACGTCTGCGGCATCTCGTTCTGCGCCGGCACGCTCTGCACTTTCGTGCCGGCATCGATGGCGACTTCTCCCGGCGCGCCTTCGGAATCGTCGACCGTGAACGCCAGCCACGCGCTTGCCGCGACGCCGGGATTGAGCTCGTAGCCGATGAGACGTGTCAGCTCGACGACCGAGAGCCGCTCTCCGGCCGTGCGCAGGTACGACTCGTTTGCAATCCGCTCCTGATAAAAAGTCAGGACGTCCGCGGCCGTCGCCCAGGCATCGAGCAGGGCGATCGAGAAATCGTCGCGATCGCGCGTCAGCCGGTTGAGCGGAAAATCAACTGTCAAATCGTCGCGAAGCCGGGGGGTGCCGGCGAGGGTTCCGAGCATGCTGCGCAGGAAGGCGCGGTGATCGCCGGCGCGATATGCAATCGCGGACAGGCCGTGACGATTTGTGATCGTGCGCGGCGTCTCTTCGTGTACACCGCTGCAGCAGCCGCAAGTGCAAGCACTCATACGCCACCTCGCATCGTCAGCTTCAGCGATCCATGCTCGGGGAAATTGGGGTTGTTCTCGAGCCGCGCAATCTCTAGGCGGCCGAGGGAGAGGATGCCTGTGTCAGACGCATCGGTGCGCGGTTGCCCCTGACGCCGGAATCGATTGACGACCACGGCGTCGACGCCCTCGATGCCGGCGGCCGAGGCCACGATGCGGCTCAGGACGACCGGCTGGCCGAAGGTGAAGTTGTCGGGATGAAAGAAGCCTGACGTGCCGTCGCGCCTTGTGCCACTCGTGAAGAGATCGCGAAGCTCCGACTCCACTTCGGCGCGGAATTGGCCGGTAATCACACAAACCGTCAGCTCGATCTCGAGCGAAACGAACAACGGTGACCGCACCTCGGCATCTTTGCCAACGACACGGTACTTCTCGATGTGATTCAGAATCTCGCCGCGAAATTCGTCGTCGACTTCAAGACCGCCGGGGCGGTCGACGGAATCGAAAACCGTGTACCAACTGCCGGTCCAGAGGAAGGTCGCCGCGGCGCGGTCGACGTCCGGATTGCGCTCGGTCACTTCGGCGTAATCCGCTTCCGTGACCGCGCGCTCCTGCACGCGAAACGCTTCGGGCGCCGAACGTCGCGCATGCTCGATCGTCTCCGGCTCGATGCCGCCGCCGGCTCCGATCGGATTCCACGCGAAGCTGACGTTCGTGTCGCTGGTGACGATGTGGGTAAGCGAATCCGGTCCCACGTTGCCGGCCACGCCGTTGCCCACACGATACTCCGCGCTGAACGGGGTGCCGGAAATGGGACGCAGACCGTAATCGCCGTCGCCGAAACGAATGGTGGCCAGTCCGTCCTCTTCGACGTCAGCGACGAAGTGCGCGTCATCGGGCTCGCTCTCGAGCAGATCGCGACGAACGGTCCAATCGCGCATGCCGGTTCCCTCGGGCGAGAAGAGCGCGATCGATGGCAGCACGTCGTCGATTTTCCAATTCAGGACCGATCGCGCGGAGGTCGTATCCAGTGGCGCGACGTGTGTGAGCGGTGCCATATGCAACCGAGGATTGAAACGCGGCAGGACGGCGACGTTTCCGCCGGGCTCGCAAAAGTCGCCGCCGTCCGCGGGCGGACGAAAGAGCGAGGGATCGGGCACGGTGCCGAGCGATTCGCCGGCGCTCTGTCCGTGGTCGGCGATGACGAGATTGCCGAGCGCTGTGCTGACGCCGGAGAGATTCTTCGGATGGCCTTCTTCGTCGAAGATCTTCGCCGAAATGCAGAGCGCGAACGGAAGCGCGTCAGCCTTGCTCCACGTGATCTCGGTGATCGGCGCGCCGGTCAGCGCATCGACGGTCTGCTCGAAGCTCGTGAACCGGACCACGTGACGGTGCGCGCGATCGGCATCGGAAGCGTTGCCCGTACGCGGACCGAGCACCTCGATGAAGAGGATGAAGGGATTGTCGGGATTCAGTGCCGGATGGCCGTCAAGAGTGGCCGCGGTCGCGCCGGCGGGCAGACAGCAATTCTCCGAGCCCCAGGTGTAGAACGAGAGCGAGTTCTGATCCGGATGCAGTTTCGTTTTGACCATCGACTCGAACACGAGCGGCCCGCGCGCGAGCGCTTCGATCTGTGGCTGCCCCGGATCGATGCGCGATCCAATGCCGTCAAGCCGAGTGAGAAATTGGGTGTGCGCCAGAAGGGTGACCGTCGCATCGACGTTCACGTGAACGAAAACGCGAGCATTGCAGCCGTCGCGCAGCAGGTAATCGACCAGACGTACATGCCGCCGAACCGAAGTCCGCAGCCGCGCGGTGCCGAGATACGCCTCGGTGGCGATCGCGTCCTGTTGATAGCTGAGGTGATCGGCGACGTACGCGAGCAGCTCGACGAGCGTCACGCCGAGATCCGCCGCGGTGCGCTCGCGCCATCCCGGAACCAGCAGCGAAATGCGATCGATCATCAGGCGCCGGAAGGTGCCGTAGTCGCGGGCCAGGTAATCGATCGGCGTCAGCGGCTCGCTTTCCGGAGGGCAGTTCGTCACGGAGCGGCAGTCGAAATCGGTTCCGCATTCGACCTTGAACGAAAACTCGACACTCGATAGCGGAGGATCGATGTGGTCGAGCGTGATGAGCGTCCCTGGGTTCACGAGGCGCAGCGTGTAGGGCGAGAAATCGCCGCGCGCCACGACTTCGACGACCAGCACGTCTCCGTCGTACACAGCGTTCTTGACGACGATGTTGCGAATGCGCTCTCCGCCGTCGATCCGGACGATGTCCTTCAACGTGGCGGAGAGTGGCGGCTGTGGCGGCGGAGCGTTGACGAAATGAATGCGCAGAAATCGCTGCCGTTTTTCGAGCACCGGCTCGTCGTGATCGACGACTTCGAGATAGTCGATCCCGTTGAGCAGCGATTGCGCGGACACGAGATCGCGGCGCTCGTCGTCGCAGCAGCGGTAGACGCCGGTGCCTGGCGTGCCGATCATGCGCTCCCCCTGGTGAACTGGGCGGTGCTCTGCTGCTGCGTGAGGATGACGACGTATTCGATGGTCACGCGCAGCGACGAGTCCTCCGCTTCGACTCGTACATCGCGCACCTGGATGATGTCGCCGAGCCATTGTTGCAAGGCTGCGCCGATCGTGAACTGTGCCGCTGCCGCGATCTCCGCGCTGTTCGGCCCGAATACGAGTTGCAGCACACCGCAGCCGAAGTCGGGGCGATTCACGCGCTCGCCGGGAGAAGTGAAGAGAATCTGCTCGATCAGATCGCGGACGTAGTCGTCGTCGCCGGTAAGAGCGGTGCGGCCGCGGCCATCGATGCGATACGGGTAGTCGACGTTCATGGCCTCATGTCCCCGTCGCTTTCGTCTGCGAAGACACGGTCAGGAGCGGTGCGCCGGTCGGTGTGCAGGTGGCCGAGCCGGTGGAAATGAGCAATGGCTGGCCGCTCGATGTCACGCGCGTCGTTCCGACGGTCCACTGCGCTGTGACACACGGACCACCGGCGTTGGTTGGCAGTGGACACCCTGCGATTACCCACGGCGCGGAAAGCGTCGCCGTCGGTTGTCCGCTCACGAGCACGCGCGCGTTCGGCGCGGTCGGGTTCGCGCGCCCGCCGTGGATACATTGGACTGTGGCGCCAACGTGCAGAAGGAGTCCTGGCATCAGATCACCGTCAGCGCGCCTTTGTTGATGTTCACGTTCGGCCCCAGCAACTCGATCGATGCGCCCTTTCCGTTCGAGATGGTGATGCCGAGGTCGTTGATCAGGATCGAAGCGCCCGAGGCCACCTTGATCGAGATTCCGCCGGTCGGTCCCGGCAGGTCCGACAGCACGATCTGATTCTGCAGACCGGTCTGCAGCACGATGCTCGGGCTGGCAGGATTGCCTTGCTGCACGGCGCTCGGTACCTCCGATGACGAGCCCCAGAAACAGCCGCTCCAGATGGGATAGTCGGAGTCGCCCTGCTCGAATTCGATCCAGACGGCGGCGCCGATCTGCGGGACCATCCAGGTGCCGGACTTGCGGCCGCTGATGGGCATGCAGGGCATCGCCCAGGTCGTCGGAATGCCGGAGCCGACGTCCGGCACCGAGGCCATGATGCGTCCGATGCGCATCGGATCGAGGTTGTTGATTACGTTGCCGCGGTACTTGCCGTAGAAGCGCTCGCTCATACCGGCACCGTCCTGACCGTCGAGCGCAATCCACTGCGGCGGATCGTGAACTGCTGCTTGTACTCGCCCCGTTTGATGTCGTGCGTGACCTCCTCGACGTAGTACAAACCGTCGAAGGCGTCGCCGGCTCCGCGTACGCCGACGAGCTTGCGCGCTTTGAGCGGACGTCCGTAACGCAGCACGTTGAGCGAGCCGGTGCCGACGACGTTATCCGAGGAGCGCGATGCCTTCGCTGCCGCCAGGAGCGCCGCACCGATGGCCGAGAGTTTCCCCGTCTCCGTGGTGATGGGGTACTCCTTGGGCTTTGTCGGAATGATGCCGAGCGGCGGGTTGAGCGGCGAGATGTTCGGGACCGGGATGGGGATTCCGATGTGTGACTTCGGATTCTGGATCATGACGATCGGCATGACGGCGCGATCGCCGTCGACGCGGAAGGAAAGAGCCTCGACGTTGGTGTGCGCATCCATGTTGACGTTGAGCGCGGGCTGCGGAATGCCAACCTTCACATCCGGACCCCAGTAGGCGATGCTGCTTCCGGGCGCCGGGCCGGGCTCGACGTAGAAGACGTGTCCCGCCTCTTTCGCCAGCTCCTGGATGTATTCGAGATCCTTTCCTTTTTGCTTGGGGATCTGTTTGGTCGGGACTGGCGTCTCGGTCAGGATGCGCGGGACGACCACGGGAATGACTCCGAGCACGGCGTATTTGGCCAGGACGAGCGCCACGCGCACTTCCACCGAGGTCGCCGGGTAGGGGATGCCGCTGAAGTCGATGAAGTCCATCACGCGCGAGAGGTCCTGCCCCATCACCGTCAGCGTCGAGTGCGCCCCATCCGCCTCGGGCGAGGTGTGCACCTGCGTGATCACGCCGTCCATCAGCACGTTCGGCGTGCCGCCAACGGTGACGACGATGATCACGCGAAAGATGGGAATGGTCGCGCCGCCGACGAGGAGAAACAGAGTGGAGAGCGTGGAGCGGTTGTCGATCGCGAATTTGAGCTCGAACCCGCTGGGCCGGTCCGTCGCCGCACGTACGGTCACGCTCTGCAGCGCATCGATCACGAACTTTGGCGCGGCGACCGGCACCGCCGGCCCGATGAGGAGCGTGAGCTGGATCCCTTTGGCGATCATCGCAATCCTTCCGGCAGCGTGATGAGGATCGGTTCGCCGATGGTTTCGGTGAGATCGTCAGGAGCGATCACGACGTTCGCGTCGCAGATGCGCCAAAAGAGCTCCGGATCGCCGAGGTTGCGCGCGGCGATGTTGTCGAGCCGGTCGCTCTGCGTGACGAAGTGGATTCCGATGACTGTGAATTGATCGGGCTGGGCGATGAAACGGCGCTTCAGATAAACGATGGCCGAGCCATCGGACGCCGGGATCTGCAGCGTGCCGATGCCGTGATAGCGGCTGTTGGCCGGGAACGCGGTCGCCGCGAGCGCGGGCCCTTCGAGCAATCGCTGAAGACGGTCATCGCTCATGGGATGCCTCCGATGCCGAGCGTTCCGAAGACGGCCGTGCGCGCCTTGGCCGCGAAACTCTCTTTCTTGATCTGGTACATGAGGTAGAGGCTCCCGCCTTTGTGGTTGAAGCCGAGATCGTTGACGTTGAGGACGCGCAGGCCGAGACTCACTTTCGCGCGCAAGGGATTGAGAGTGGGCGAGAAGGCTTCTTCCGTGACGCTGAACTCAGTGATGCGCACCGGCATCATTCGATTGGGGCCGAGAACGAAGAGCACCAGCGGCGCTTCGATGGGAATGATCTCCAGCGTTCCCGCCTGCGCCAGCGCGTTGTTGGCCTGCAGCTTCGCGGCGGAGGGGTAGATCATCAGTTCGAGAATCGCCAATTGCGCATGAATCCCGGACTCCACCGCGACCGGATTTTGATCAGGTGCCTCCAGCAGATCCGTGGCATCGATCTCGGCATCGAGCTTCAGCGTTTCGACGGGCGGCGAGGTGAAGCGCATCGGTGTGGAGCGATCCGCCGCGTCGCTGACAGTTTGCGCAACGAGCGTGCGCGAAAGGGTGTCGGGGTTGTATTGCAGCGCGATCACCGAGAGCACGGATGCCGATTCGGCATCGAGCAGCACGAAGCCGCATTTGGCGAGGCGCGGAGAGAGAGGGAAGGAGGTCATGCGCGCAATGGCTCCTTCCGCAGGGGATCGGCCTTCCCGGGTAGCGGCTGATCCGGTGCAATGACGCCACCTTTGCAGAAGAGGAAGATCGCGCGCTCCGCGAAATCCTTCTTCTCTCCCTTCGATGTCGCAACAATCAACGACAGGCAGGCGCAAAAGCGTGTATCGGCTGCTGCGATCCTTGCTTTACATCTAGCGGTGCCGAGGTATCGATCGGTGATGTCGCAGTCGCCGTACTCCCGGTCGTGATCGCGGCAACATTCGTCAAGGTTGTCTATGCCTTTGCATTGAAACGACGGACAGGAACTGCCAGATCCGCAATAACAGCCGTAGTGGAAATAGTCGCTGCGAGGTGTACACCCTTTATCTTCGAAGTTCTGGATGACCGGCTTCGCCACGGCTGTCGATACAGCAGGCGCGATTGGTCGATCGGCCCGCTGCATTTGCACCGGCGCGGTCGATCCGACAGTGACACGTTCCGTCGAACCGTTCGCAACGCGGTCAGCCTCGCTTTCTCCGTGTTCCATCGGGTCGCTGACTCGATGACGCTGCTGCACCACATGCGTCAACTCGTGCGCGATCAGCCGCGCTCCGTTCGTCGTATGCGGCGCGTACTCGCCGGCGCCGAAAACGACGTGATCGCCGGCCGTGTAGGCGCGCGCGCCGAGGCTCTGCGCCGAGGCCGCGGCCTCATCGCCTGTGTGGATGCGCACGCGCGAGAAGTCATGACCGAAGCGTGGCTCGAAGCGGCGGCGCATTGGCTCCTCGAGCGCGCGTCCGCCGGAGCGCGGCACGCTCGCCGCCGCCGTGGAACATCGACCCTTGAGCGCGCACGCTCTCATGTCTTCTTCTCCTGCCCCGGGGTGCTGCCGAACGGGCCAGTGACGAATTTCTGGCCGTCGAGTGCGGGCTTGTTGAACTTGAGCGTGGGTGGCGCGAACGCCTTGTCCGATTCGTAGTGGAAGGCGCCGCCGATCGACAGCGTGACGCCGGGATCGAACGGCCATTTGCCCAGCTTCCAGATCTTCTCGTAGTGCGCGCCGAGGATTGATGCGCGTACGACCGCGTCGAGTCCGAGCGACAGCATGAGCTTGAGCGCGGCATCCAACTGCGCATCGACGATGAGCCGCTCGGGCGAGTACGCCACCTCGGTCTGCGCATCGAGACCGCCTGCCAGCGCCGCCGTCGCGCTGACCGTGACGCCGCCGGCGATGCTCGCGATGTAGGCTTCGATGGCGACGAGTCCCGTGATCGAGCCCGTGATCGACGCTCTTGCAGGAATCAGCAGCCGCGCCTTCAGCTTGATGCCCGCCGTGCTCTGCGCCTGCAGCGGGTTCACGCCGGCGCTGACTTCCGCTTCTTCGAGTGTGCCTGGCCCAACCGAGTAGCCGGCACTCAGGCCGCCGAGGATCTCCAGATTCAGTCCGACGCCGGCGATGTTCGCACCGGGAATCGGGATCTTGATCGCCGGCAACGTGAAGAGTTTGTAATCGCCGCCGAACGCGTTGAACAACACGATCGGCTTGGCGATCTTCAGCGCCGCGGTGATGGCGAGGTTCTCTTTCTCGTCGAGCGTCACGGCGCCTCGTGCCATGAGGTTCTTGCCGATTGGCAACTCGATGGCGCCGGCACCAGTGAATTTCTCTTTCGCCAGCGTCAGATGTTCAAGCGTGACCGTGGCCAGACCTTTCTTGAACGAGAAGTTCGAGATCGTTCCGACGAAGCCGAGCGTCTGGTCGTACGAGACGCCGAGGATTCCTTTGGCGCCGAGCGTCTTCAGTGAGAACGGAGCGGTGCCTTTCGCGGTCAGTCCTTTGGCGTTGTAGCCGACCAGGACATCCACTGGATCTGCGAGGCCGGGCACCCTGATTAGACCATGACCGGTGTACTGCAGTTCACCGTCGTCATTGCGGGCGATCGTCAGCTTCACGAGCGAGCCGCCGGGAGGCTCTACATCGATAGTGCCAACGGCGTTGACTCCATCTTTGTCCGTGATGAAGATGTCCACCGCCACGTTCGTCACGAACTGCTTGCCGCCCTTGCGCAGATGGATCTCGCTCGAGAACCCCTCTTTGGCGTGATAGCGGACGTCGCCGGTGGCGTCATCGATTCCAGGGATGTGCGCGACCGCCTTCGCGGTCGCGACGAGAGAAGTGCCTTCGACCGTTACCGACAGAACGCCGGTAACGAGGTTCTTCCTGATTGCAAACTTGACCTTACCCTCCGGTTTGAAGTCCGGTAGGAGTGGCAGGAGAAGCTCTGGCTCGAACAGTTCGAGGCCGGGAATCGGTGACTTGAGCTGCTTCTTCGGCTTCAGCGCCGCGCGGATGGAAGTCGGCGTGAGGAAGAAGTCGAGCAGCGATCCCTTAAGCAGCGGGAGGGTCGGGGTGATCGTACCGGCGGCGTGCAGACCGTCGGTGCCGACCTGGAACTTGTTGATGACTCCTTCGCTCAAGAACGGGTAGGTGAACTTGAGATCAGGTTTCGATTTGTCGACTTGGATGTTTCCACCGGCAGATCGAGTCTTCACATCACTGAGCGGCGCGACTTGCAGCGTTACGCCCGCAGTCTTTGCGTCCTTGAAAGTGAGGAGCTGCGCCGACTTCGGATCTACCGAGGCGGTGATCGTCGCTTTTGCACT
>DATAMS010000416.1:0-7443 GCA_036260495.1 Thermoanaerobaculia bacterium | reverse complement strand
GTGAGTAGATTAGGTGAGTAGATTAGTGGATTAGTCGATTAGTCGATTAGTTGATTCGAAATTCGATTCGTCGAAGGTTGGGGTCGAGGTTAGAGACAGTTACCGGATCGTAGCCGACTGGCCTGCCGCGCGCCAACGCAAAGGACACCAATCCACTGATTGCCCGAATCTACTAATCTACTAATCCACTAATCGGCTAATCCACCTCCCGTTTCAATCTGACGCCTCGTAACAACAGCGCCACGCCCGCAAGTTCCACGATTCCGATCCAGATGCTTCCTTCGATTCCGAAGAGGCCGCCTGTGAGCCAGGGCGTGCCGCGGCCGATGGTCCGGAAGACCGTCTCGTTGGCGACGTAGCCGCTCACGTTGTAGCCGAGGATGGGGCCGGAGAGAAGGTTCCAGGCGAGATGGATGCCGATCGGGAACCAGAGCCGCTCGTAGCGCGCGTACGCGAGCGCGAGGAGGATGCCGGCGAGGAAGAGGTTCATCATCGCCAGCGCGGAGACGGCGTTGTTTCCTCCGTGGAGTGCGGCGAAAACGATGGAGGTGAAGGCCACGGCCACTAGCTTGTTCATGCGCCATAGTTTCTGAAACGGGTAACCGCGGAAGAGCAGCTCTTCGTGAAAGACCGCCGGCAGATAGACGGCGATCAACTCGAACCATGGAAATCCGTTTCCGGCGACGTGACGAAGGCGCGTCGTGAGCATGACCAGACCATCGGCAGCGGCGATCAGGAGAACTGCGGCGGCGCATCCGAGAAGACACTCGCGCACTGCCAGACGCGGGGCGACGAAAAGGCCGAGCTGCCAATGGCCGCCTTCGAAGATGGCAACCGTTGCAATCGTGGCGACGCTGACGGCGAGCAGCGTGATCCACTGACCGAAGTAGAGACCGATGAGCGCCGAGAGGTAGCCGCCGGCGAAAAGCGTGGCGACGTAGAACGCGATGAACAGACTCAATGCCGCAATCGCCTGCGCGATCGGATGCTGCGGCCGCGGCGGCGGTTCGGCGGCGACAAAAGGGTTGTTGTCGATGCGTTCCACGATCATCGGAAATCAGTTCGATTCCGTCAGTCAGCACTCGGGCGGGACGCCCGAGTGCCCGCGGGCGAGGACGCCCGCACTCCGAAAACGAAAGCGGCGGCCGAAGCCGCCGCTCTCCAGACGTCGTTTTGACCGCGTCTCTTGTTACTGTGCTGCCTCGACGATGATGCCGATGTTCTTCGCGCCGCTGGCGCGGGCCATATCGAGGAACTTAATCGTCGCGTCGTAATCGACGTCGGGTGAGCCCTGGAAGAAGACCATCTTCGACTGGTTGCCGTGCATGATGTCGTGGATGCGCATCGGAAAATCAGCCGCCGTCACTTCATCCTTGTTGATGTACATGTGATTGTCCGGCATCAGGCGCAGGATGATCTGGTCGTTGACCGCCGATGGAGGAAGGCCCGGAGGAGCCTTCGGCGGAACACGCACGAGATATCCCATCTGCACGACCGGCGTGATGACCATGAAGATGATGAGGAGCACCAACACGACGTCGACGAGTGGCGTGACGTTGATGTCCGATTTGATTTTGCCGCTGCCGCCTACTTGCATTGCTTAGGTCCCCGATCCCGGTGATCTCTTTGGCTGCGCGATGAGACCGACGTTGTTGAAGCCAACCTCGCGGCAGGCCTTGAGTGCGTCGAGCACCGCGCCGTACTTGACGAGCTTGTCGCCTTTGACCGCGATCTCCCGGTCGGGCGTGCGCTCGTGAATCTTTTCAAGCTCGGCCTGCATCTGCTGCTTGATCACGGGCAACGAGCCGAGGTACACCGTGCCGTCGGCCTTGACCGAGATCTGCAACTGCTTCTCGGTGTCCGGCGTTTTCTCCGGTTCTTCGGTCACCGGCAGATTCACCGGCACGCCTTTCTGCAGCATGGGCGTGACGACCATGAAGATGATCAGCAGGACGAGGCAGACGTCCACCAGGGGCGTAACGTTGATGTCGGACGTCAGCGACGCCGCGGTGAACTTTCCGACAGAGCTATGCCACCGATGAGTTGCCATGGGTACCGGCTTCCTTCAGCAAGTAGATGGACATCTCCGAGCCGGAGTTCGACATCTCGACAGTGAAACGGTCAACACGGTTCTGGAAGTAGTTGTACGCCCAGACGGCCGGGATGGCCACGAAGAGACCGAACGCGGTGGTCAGCAGCGCTTCAGCGATACCAGCCGACACGGAGGCGATACCGCCGCCCGACGTGGCCATCTTTCCGAACGCGTGCATGATGCCGATGACCGTTCCGAAGAGACCGACGAACGGCGCGGTGGCGCCGATGGTGGCCAGAACGCCGAGGTTCTCTTTCAGCTCGGCGACGGTGATCATCGCGGTGCGGTCCATACCCTGACGGGCTGCTTCGACGGCCACTTCGGGATCGCTGTAGCGCTTGTCGCGGCGCGCTGCTTCGAACTCGAGGAGACCGGCCGAGATGACCTTGGCCAGGTGCGACTGCTTGTATTTCTTGGTGATGTCGATGGCCTGCTGGTAGTCACCCTTCGTCAGCACGTTCGAAAGCGCGCCGAGGAGCTTGAGCGACTGATTCTTGGCCTGATTGAACGTGATGAAGCGCTCGATCATGACCCAGATCGAGTAGATCGACATGATGATCATGACGATCACGATGCCCTTTGCCGCGGTCGACATTGAAACCCACAACGCTCCGAGACTCATATCCATGATGCAGTTTCCTCCAATGACTTCCGGGCAGACCGGACGTTCTTTTAGTTCAGTTTAAAGTTGACCGTTAGGTTGAAGATGACGTCCACCGGTTGCCCATTGAGAGTACCCGGCTTGAATTTCCAACGTTTGACAGCGTCCGCGGCAGCCTGATCGAGACCGAAGGGCAGCGGCTTGAGAACGTGAATGTCGGTAACGTCACCGTTCTTGCTGATCGTGCACTCGACGATGACGATTCCGGAGATGCGCGCCTTGCGGGCGACCTCGGGATACAACGGCTCGACGCGATTGATGACGGTGGGCGCCTTGACGTCGCCGCCGACACGCAGCGGTGCGTCCGGCTTCGGCTGCGGAGCTTCGGTGATCACGCCGCCGATGACGCCACCGACGACACCGCCCGGCACGCCACCTTCGACACCGCCTTCAACTCCGCCTTCGACACCTGCGTTGCTCGGCGCGGCAGCAACCGGCTGCACCTTTTCAGGTACGAGCGTGGGAGCCATTTCCTGAACATTCTTGGGGACTTCGACGGGCTTCACGACCTGCGTGGCCTGCGCGGCTTTCGGCGGCGGCGGCGGCGGTGGTGGAGGCGGCGGCGCCGAAGCGACCGAGTACTGCGCCGCCTGCGCGGGCGAGTTCATCGGAAAGTCGACATTCCAGATCGCGCCGATCACGAGCCCCACGACGACGACGACGTGGATCGCGACCGAGACCGGAAGCGTCATGACGCGCTGGATACCGACTTTCTGTTTCTTCGATTCAACGACGGTAGTTTCGAACATTGTCTTCGCCTGTATGTGGAACGCAGCCGCGCTAACTTTTCTTCGCGCCAGCGGCCTTTCTGGCGTTGAGGATCTGCATGGTCTGGTTGCGGATGGCGTCGGCCTGTGCGACGTCAGCCTGTGCTTTCACGGGATCGGTAATCGCGTCGACCAGAGCCTGCTGACGCCACAACAAATTCAGATACGCCATGGCCTCGGCATAGTCGGGCTTCATGTCGATGGCGTGCTGCAGCGCCCCTTTGCCCTTGTTGATGAGGTCCATCTTCTGCGCGGGATCGGCGCCAGCCATGTTCTTGGCGACCTTCTCGTAGCAGACGACGCCGTAGATGTAGAACGATTCGGGGTTCTTGGCGTCGAGCAGCGTGATCTTCTCGTACCACAGCAGCGACTGGTTGAAGTCGCCCTGCTTGGCGTAGAGGGTAGCGATCGACTTGACTGCTTCGAGATCGGCCGGGTGAGTCTTGAGGTAGCCGACGAAGTAGTCGATGGCCTGCGTGGTGCGGTTGGCGTTGAGATACATGTTGATCAACGCGTCGCGGGCGATCCGGTCATCGGGCTTCTTCTGCAGATAGTTGTTGAGCTCGAGGATGGCGGCATCGGCGTGCGCTTCGTTCTTCGGCGTCTTGTCATCCGGGACATAGAGGCCGATTTCGGAGTAGCCAACCAGACGAGTGAGGTCATCAAAGCTCGGATCGATCTGACGCGCCTTCTTGTAGTGCTGCAGCGCGGTGGACCAATCCTCTTTTTGATACGCCTCGTTCGCTGCCTTGATCTCCATCCGCGCCTGGATCTTGGTACAGCCGAGCGAGGAAAGGGCGAGAGTCAGTGCCGCAATCAGGCACAACACCTTTTTCATGAAATGTCTAACTCCAAACGTAGTGGTACGTCGCGGATCTGGGAAACGGAAGCGAGCTGTCAGGCCGTCCGGGCGGTGTGGGCGGCCCCTCCCGTGAGATGACGCGCGACTATACCGATCGACTTTTGCACCGTCAAGGCGTTCCTGACACGTGATACCGAAAGTTTCAGTTGCATTCCGACGCTGTTATTCATGCAGCTTGTCCCGAGGTGGGACACGCTGCCCAGCGGAGAAGAAACCGAGGTGACGATCTGCGTCATCGCGGCGTCCTTGTAACACACCGATGACCTCGAACACCACGCAAAACATGCTCATCAGTAAGTGGGCTTGAATTCCTGGGTCAACGAGCTGATGGTTTCCCAAAGTGCGGGGAACAACGGCTCGCGCGTCCCCTGCTCCAGTTGCGCCGCCGGAACGTTCTTCAACGACATGACTTTCGATCCGATCACGCGGAACGCCAAGCGCATGTGCGAATACCGCCAGTTCAGGAAGGCTTCGTCGTAGTCGAGCATGGCCTGCACGAGCCGGAACAGCTCTCCATGTTCCCGCGGAGCGCGCTCGATCTCGATGAGGGTGATCTTGCGCGATTCGATCAGCGATTCGAAGACAGGCCAGAGCCGTTTGCCGACCGTCAGCAGTTTGGCGAAGCCGGGCGACTCTCCCCCGCTGCCGCGCCCGAGCGATTGCGTGCGGACGACGTGGTAGTCGGCCGGCGCCATCGTCTCCAGAATCACGATCTGCTGGCGCAATAGATTAATGATGCGCGCGCAGCGGTCGAGCAGATCGGAGGCGAGGCTCACGTCGCCGGCGCCGAGGAGATCGATCGCGCGGGTGATCTCGTAGTCGACGTGGTGCAGCCAGAGCTCGGCCGCCTGATGCGTAGTCTGGAAGAGCCGTTCCTCAGGATGCGCCAGAAGCTCGGCCGGTTTCTGCAGCTCGAGCAGTTCGGGAACCCGAACGTAACGCTCGTAATCAGTGTCGCCGCGGCCCTCGAGAATGGGGCCTGTGTGTGTGCCCAATGCGTTTGCTCCTGTGGTTCTTCGGGTGTCGGGTGTCGGGGGTCGGGGGTCGGGTGTCGGGTGTCGGTTGCTGTGTTGCTCGGTTGCTCGGTTGCTCGGTTTCTGGTTGGCGGGTTGCCGGGTTGCCTGGTTGCCGGGTTGCCTGATTATCAGAGAATCACGTGGAGCGGGAACTTCGGGAACCCCGGCAACTTGGCAACCCAGCAACCAAGCAACCCACCAACCTCGCAACCAAGCAACCTCGCGACCCCGACTACACCAATTCCAGCATGTGCCCGAGCTTCGCTTTTTTCGCCTCGAGGTATTTGCGGGTGTCGTTGGACGGCGCGATCTCCAGCGGAACGCGCTCGACGATCTCCAGGCCGAAGCCTTCGATGGCGACGTACTTTGCGGGATTGTTCGTCATCAGCCGGATTTTGCGGACGCCCAGGTCGCGGAGGATCTGCGAGCCGGTTCCGTAGTCGCGGATGTCGGGCGGGAAGCCGAGCTTCTCGTTGGCTTGAACCGTGTCGTGACCCTGCTCCTGCAGCTCGTAGGCCTTCAACTTGTTCAGCAATCCGATCCCGCGTCCCTCCTGCAATAGATAGAGGATGACGCCCTTCTCTTCCTTCGCGATCAGCTCGAAGGCGCGATCGAGCTGGTCGCCGCAATCGCAACGCGCGGAATGGAAGACGTCGCCGGTCAGGCAGGAAGAGTGAACGCGCACGAGAATCTCGTCCTCTTCGCCCATCTCCCCCATCACCAGCGCGACATGCTCTTCGCCGGTGATGTCGCTCTTGTACAGATGCACGCGAAAATCGCCGTACGGCGTCGGCATGCGCGGCGAGGCCAGCGAATGGACGTGCTTCTCGGTCTGCATCCGGTACTTGATGATGTCGGCGACCGTGATGATCTTCAGGCCGTGCTTGATGGCGAACGCCTGAAGATCGGGCATGCGCGCCATCGTTCCGTCTTCGTTCATGATCTCGCAGATCACCGAGGCCGGAGTCATTTCGGCGATGGTGGCGAGATCGACCGATGCTTCGGTCTGACCGGCGCGTTTGAGCACGCCGCCCTTCTTCGCGCGCAGCGGAAAAATGTGACCGGGACGCAGCAAATCGGCGGGACGGGTGCGCGGATCGATGGCCACGCGCACGGTCTCGGCACGGTCGCGTGCGGAGATGCCGGTCGTCACGCGGCCTCGCGCTTCGACCGAGACGGTGAACGCCGTGCCGTAATTCGAGGTGTTGTGCTCGACCATCAGCGGCAGATCGAGCTCCGCGCAACGCTCTTCGGTGAGCGCCAGGCAGATCAGTCCCCGCCCGAAGCGAGCCATGAAATTGACCGCTTCCGGCGTGATCTTGTCGGCAGCGATGCAGAGGTCGCCTTCGTTTTCGCGATCTTCGTCATCGACGATGATCACGACCTCGCCGCGGCGGTACAGCTCAGCGGCTTCATCGATCGTGGCAAAGGGCATGGTGTGATTGTAGGGCTATCGGGTGTCGGGGTGTCGGGTGTCGGGTGTCGGGTGTCGGGTGTCGGGGGAAAATCTACGACTCCCGACCCCCGATTCCCGACACCCTCGAGAACTATCCCGATACTTTGAACCGCTGCTCCACCGTGTACGACTGCTTCGAGACCATATCGACGATCTTCATCTTCAGCGTGTAGTCGCCCGGCTTCAGCGCCGGTTTCACCTGAGCAAGCGGAATCGCGCTGAGGATGGCGAAATGGCCCGGTCCGGGTGCGCCGGTGAGCGGCAGCGCCGCCGCTTCCTGCAACGGCGCGCTGATCGTATTCTTGTCCGGGCCGCCGGTGAGATCGAGCTTGTACTGCAGCTTCGGCAGGTTCGTGGCCGTGTCGATGCCCGGGTTGTTGACCTCGACGAAGTAGTTCAGTTCATCGCTATTCTTGAAGATGAGATTGCCCTTCGGCACGATCTTCAGTTTGCCGAATGCGAACGGCGATTTCGGAGGCTCGGCGGTGCCGAGCTCGTAAACGTTGTCCGACAGAATCAGGCGCGATGTGCCAACGGTTTCCTTCGAGAGGCCGGTCACGTCGATCGGACCGGTCGTCACCAGAACCGG
>DATAMS010000409.1:0-5053 GCA_036260495.1 Thermoanaerobaculia bacterium | reverse complement strand
CTCCCGAAAACCGACACCCGCAGATCACGCCCCCATCAACTGCCGCAGCACGAATGGAAGGATCCCGCCGCTCTTGTAGTAGTCGACTTCGATCGGCGTATCGATGCGGACGATGACCGGAACCTGCTCCGTTCCGCCGTTCGCGCGATGCACGACCAGGGTCGCCTTCTGTCGCGGACGAAGCTCGCCGGAAACCTCGATGTCGAAGACTTCCGTGCCGTCGAGTTTGAGCGACTGGGCGTTTGTTCCTTCTTCGAATTGCAGCGGCAGCACTCCCATCCCGACGAGATTGGAGCGATGGATCCGCTCGAAGCTTTGCGTGATCACGGCGCGGACGCCGAGGAGTTTGGTGCCTTTTGCGGCCCAATCGCGGGAAGAGCCGGTGCCGTACTCCTGGCCGGCGATCACGATCAGCGGCGTGCCTTCCTTTTGATATTGCATCGCGGCGTCGTAGATCGCCATCTGTTCGCCGTCGGGCTGATGGACGGTGACGCCGCCTTCGACGCCAGGCACCATCAGATTCTTGATGCGCACGTTCGCGAATGTTCCGCGCGTCATCACGCGGTCGTTGCCGCGTCGCGAGCCGTAGCTGTTGAAGTCTTCGACCGGGACGCCGGACTCGAGGAGGTACTTGCCGGCCGGCGAGCTCGGTTTGATCGAGCCGGCGGGGCTGATGTGATCGGTCGTCACCGAATCGCTGAAGAGTGCCAGAGCGCGCGCGCCGCTGATTCCTGCGCCTTCGCCGGGCTTCATCCCCTGCTCGCCGATGAAGAACGGCGGCTCCTGAATGTACGTCGATTGCGGGTCCCAGTCGTAGAGCAATCCGGCGGTGGACGGGATCTCATTCCAGAGCGGATTCCGATCGGAGAAGTTCTTGTAGAGCCTGCGGAACGACTCCGGGTCGAGCGCACCGGCCATGCACGCACGCACCTCGTCCATCGTCGGCCAGATCTCGCGAAGGTAGACGTCTTCGCCGTGAGACCCGCGTCCGATCGGCTCGTTGGCCATGTCGATGTCGATGCGGCCCGCCAGCGCGAAGGCGACGACGAGCGGCGGCGACATCAGGAAATTCGCGCGGATCGACTGATGCACGCGCGCTTCGAAATTGCGGTTGCCGGAAAGGACGCTGACGCCGACGAGATCATGCTTGGTGATGGCGTCCTCGATGTGCGGATCGAGCGGGCCGGAGTTGCCGATGCAGGTCGTGCAGCCATACCCGACGGTATTGAAGCCGAGTTGATCGAGATACGGCTGCAGGCCGCTGCGCTGGTAGTAGTCCGTGACGACGCGCGATCCCGGCGCGAGCGAGGTCTTGACGACGCGCGGAACGCGAAGACCCTTCTCGACCGCCTTCTTCGCCAGCAATCCGGCGGCGAGCATCACTGAGGGATTTGATGTGTTCGTGCAGGATGTGATCGCTGCGATCAGAACATCGCCGTGATGCAGTTCCGCAACGGCTCGCGGAAACTCATCGCTCAGCGTATCGGCCTCGACGCGGTCGGGTGTCGGCCGATTGTTCAGCATTTCTTCTTCCGTGGTGATGCTCGTGTTTTTGCGCGCGGACGCCAGCGCGTTCGGTGCGCTCGCCGAGTCCTGCTCGCCGCCGCCGGTGACGGTGCTTCCGGAATCGCCGGCATGCAGTCCGACCATCGTCTTGGCTTTGCGCGCTGCTTCGCCTTCCGATTTTCCGTAGCCCGCAGGCGCCGGCGCTTTGAGCATCGCCAGCCACTCGCGCTGTATGTCGTCGAGCTCGATGCGGTCCTGCGGACGCTTCGGACCGGCCACGCTGGCGACGACCGTGGAGAGGTCGAGCTCGAGCGACGTCGTGTAATCGATGTCGCCCTTCTTCGGCATCCCGAAAAGTCCCTGCGCCTTGAAGTATCCGCGCAACGCGTCGACCTGCGCGTCGCTGCGGCCGGTCATCGTCATGTAGCGGCAGGTCTCTTCATCGATCGGAAAGTAGCCCATCGTCGCGCCGTACTCCGGCGCCATGTTGGCGATCGTGGCGCGGTCGGCGAGCCCGAGGGATGCGGCGCCTTCGCCGAAGTACTCGACGAACTTTCCGACGACCTTCGCTTTGCGCAACATCTCCGTGATCGTGAGCACGAGATCCGTCGCCGTCACGCCTTCGCGCAACGATCCGGTGAGGTTCACGCCGACGACATCGGGCGTCAAGAAGTACACCGGCTGGCCGAGCATCCCCGCCTCGGCTTCAATCCCGCCGACGCCCCAGGCAACGATGCCGAGTCCATTGATCATCGTCGTATGCGAATCGGTTCCGACGAGCGTGTCGGGATACCAGACGCCGTCTTTCTCCAGCACGCCGCGCCCGAGGTACTCGAGGTTGACCTGGTGGACGATGCCGATTCCCGGCGGCACCACGCCGAAGCCATTGAACGCCTGCATCCCCCACTTCAGAAACTGATACCGCTGCTGATTGCGTTTGAATTCGATGTCCATGTTGAGCTGCAGCGCGTCGGGACGATTGGAGTAATCGACCTGCACGGAGTGATCGACGACGAGGTCGACGGGCACGAGCGGCTCGATGATCTTCGGATCGGCGCCGGCGCGGCTGGCCGCGGAGCGCATCGCCGCGAGATCGACGAGCAGCGGCACGCCGGTGAAGTCCTGCAACAGCACGCGCGCGACCATGAACGGGATCTCGTCGGTGCGCTCGGCGTTTGGCTTCCAGTTGGCCAGCGTGCGCACATCGTTCTCGGCGATCTTCCTGCCGTCGACATTGCGCAGCACCGATTCGAGAACGATGCGGATCGAAACCGGAAGGCGCGAGACGTTGCCGGCGCCTGCGGCCTCGAGTTTCGGAAGCGAGTAAAACTGGCCGCGGCGCCCGTCGCCGAGGTCGAAGGAATCGAGAGAGTTGAAGGTGTTGTGAGGCATTTCCATCCTCTTGAACGCAGATTGATGCAGATTGCGCGCGAGGAAAACGGCACGCGCCGCGACTATATCAAAGCGGTTTGCACGGATTCCGCATCCCATCCTCGGGGGCAAAAAAATGAAACAGCAATTTCTCGATGTCTACGATGAAGAGCACGCCCGAACGATGCGCGTGCTGCATGCGTATCCGGAAGACAAGCTCAACCTCCGTCCGCATCCGAAACTGAAAACCGCCCGCGAGCTCGCCTGGGTTTTCGTCCTCGAGCGCTACCTCGGCACCAAAGTCTGGAACGACGAATTCGCGAAAGGCGCCACCGTCAGCGGCAAACCTCCAGAAGCGCCGGAGGATTGGAAAGAGCAGCTCTCCACGCTGGAGAAGGCGAACAAGGATTTCCGCGGCCTCATCGAATCAGCCTCGGACGATACGCTCCGCGAGAACGTTCACTTTTTCAAAGGCCCGAAAACGATGGGCGAGATCTCACGAATCGACTGGCTCTGGTTCCTGCTTCACGACCAGATCCACCACCGCGGCCAGCTCTCGGTCTACCTGCGCATGGCCGAGGGGAGAGTGCCGTCGATCTACGGACCAAGTGGGGACGAGCAGTGGACGTGAGTATTCATTTCGCGCGAAGCGCTTTGGACTGCGGTGGCGCAGCCACCGCTTTTGAAGTGTAAAGACTGCGGCGCGTTGACGTTTAATAAAGCATGCGCAGACTCCGCGTAGCGGATTAAAGAGGGTAGCCAGGGGTTGCGAGCGCTTTTTGCGAGCAACCCCTGGGCGCCGGACGTCATCGTCGTGTGCCGCGTCAGCGGCACTGGAAGCCGCTCGTAATCTTTCATTTTCGGCTCCGGAGCCGCTGACGCGGCACGATTTCACTCGATATCGTGACCAGGGTTGCTCGCAAAAAGCGCTCGCAACCCTGGCTACCCTCTTTGATCCGCTGCGCGGAACGGGCACGGCGATTCGAAGCGGTAGCTTGAGTTATGCGAATCGGCGCAGCAATCGCTTTGAATCGCGTGCTGTTCGCCTTGAAAGATCGATTCGCGCTTCAAACAATGTGCTCAAAAGCGGTGGCTGCGCCACGCGCACTCCAAAGGGCTTCGCCCGAAACGAACCGGTTCATTTTCGTCCCTGCGCGATCCTCTTCGCCTCGGGCAGCGTCCGCAAACGCAGCATGGCGATCGTGCCGAGGATGGGGCCGGGGGCGAGGATGGCGAAGGCCCAGTGCCAGGTGAGGGCGTGCTCGATGCGGGGCATGATGCTGATCGATGCGGTCGTGATCAGGAATCCGATGCAGGTCTGGAGTGTGAGTGCGGTGCCGATGTAGCGCGGGTCGGAAAGCTCGGTGACGCAGGCGGAGAACTGCGCGGAGTCGGCGACGACGGTTGCGCCCCAGATCGCGGCGACGATGAGAAGGGCGATGGGCGGTCCGCCGTAAAGGAATCCGATGGCGATGCAGCAGGCGGCGCTGGCGAGCATGGCTGCCGAGGCAACAATGGTGCGTCCGATGCGATCGGCGAAACGGCCGGCGATCACGCATCCCACCGCTCCGCTTCCGATGACGATGAACGAGCCGGCTTCTGCCAGCCGCGGCGATGAACCGCTCACGACCATGCTCGCGCGCAGCATCACCGGAATCCATGTCCACATCGCGTACAGCTCCCACATGTGTCCGAAGTAGCCGAAGTTGGCGAGGCGCACGCCGCGATTGCGAACGATGTCGGTGGCTTGCGTCAGATCGAATGGCTGATTGGGAAGCGCGAATGGTCCGTCGCTGACGAAGAGCAGCACGATCAAGCCGCCGGCCGCCGCGAGCAGCGACGCGAATGCGACATTGATGCGCCAACTCTGCGAGCCGATCGCGTTGATGAGATAGGGCGACGCTTTGCCGAGCGTGAGCGCGCCGACGAGCACGCCGAGGGCGAAGCCGCGGCCTTCGCGAAACCAGGTGGCGATGATCTTCATCCCCGGCGGATAGACGCCGGCGAGAAAGACTCCGGTCAGGAAGCGGAGCGTGATCGCCGTCATCGCGTCGTGCGCGAGCCAGGCGAAGAGCGCGTTCGTGATCGCGCCGGCCAGCGCCGACACCGCGAAGAGGCGGCGCACGCTCATCACGTCCGGAAGACTGGCCATCGCGCTGATCAGCGTTCCGGCGAC
>DATAMS010000385.1:0-3300 GCA_036260495.1 Thermoanaerobaculia bacterium | reverse complement strand
ACGCGGACGGCGTCCGCGCGGAACAGATTGATGATGTCGATGCCATCGCGGATGTGGTCGCGCGCGATGCGCAGCCGGACGACGTCATCCTGGTCATGTCCTCCGGCTCGTTCGACGGCGTACACGAGAAGATTCTCGAGCGACTGAAGCAGTGAGCGCGATGACGATGAAGGAGTCGCGCTGGCCGCTCGTGGCGGCGATCGCGGTCCTCATCGTTCACGGTTGCGTCGTGCTGCGGTCGGACGTCTCGCTCTCGCCGGGCGCCATCGAGTTTTCGCACCGCGGTGCCGGGTGCTTTCATCGAGCGGAGTGCGATACCTTTCACGCTGGGACCGAGCAAACCCTTGCCGATCAGCCAGTCGGCCTGCGCTGCGGTCTGCTTCAACTTCCACTGCTTGACGAGCGAGCCCATGACGTCCGAGAAGTGCTTATTGAGCGCGCCGGATTGCGCTTCGTATTCGAGAGCCGAGGTGAACTGCGTGACGCCGTGCGTCAGCTCGTGGCCGATGACGTCGATGCATGAGGTGAAATGGCTGAAGATCACACCATCGCCGTCGCCATACACCATCTGCGTTCCATCCCAGAACGCGTTGTTGAAGCGCTTGTTGTAGTGGACCGAGGAATCGAGGCGCATGCCTTTGTTGTCGACGGAATTGCGCGCGAACACCGCGCTGTAGAAATCGTAGGTGTCGCCGGCGTAGTCGTAGGCCTCGTTGACGCTCTTGTCGGATGACGGCTTCCCACCTTCGCTGCGAATCAGCTTGCCGGGAAGCTTGCTGCCGCCCTTTTCGTCATAAACAGTCCGCCGCTTCACGCCGGGCGACGCCGCCAGCAGTCCGGCGAACGGGCCGATGGCTGTGCGTTTGCCGCGCATGGCCGCGCTGACCTCCATCGCGTGATGGGCAGCCTCCCGAACCTCGGCGTTGGAGCTGCTCGCCATGTGTTTAAGTATGTGGGGCGGAACGATGAAGCACACGTGCGGATGTCCGTGACTCATGGCATTGCCTCCTGGGGTGCGTTGAGTGTTGACGGCAATGTAGGTTCATCCAAATCAAAGCGCACGAGGCGTGAGTCATCGTTACTTCTCTTTTCAATTCGTTGAACTTGATCTCCTGGTATGTCCAGTTGTGCTCTTTTGATCGCGACGGGGTTTCGCGCGCCGCTCCTGCGAGTGCGACGCGATCACTCCCGCGGACGGGACACGACCGCCAACGAGAGGGCTGTCCGCCACGTGGGAACGTCCTCCTTTGGCGCTGATGGCCGCGCCGGCCACTTGCACGGACGGGATGGGTTTCGAATTCGCGACATAGGTCTGGAGCGGTCTGTTTGTTACCGAGTGCTGTCCCTGTATTCGAAGGAGCACCGCAGTCATCGTGAACGCATCGTCGTGGAAATCGCCGTGGTGCTGGGCGTTGCTCTGCTGGTCATCCGGCACTCCAGTCGTTACAGGATTGGACGACACCACGATCGAGCCGCAGTTCTGGTTAATCGTGTCCTCGAGCGACTTGCCATTCGCAAGCACAGTCGGGAGGAACCGCTGCATTCCTACCAGCGGAACTTCCCGGTTCTGCGGACGCTCAAATCCCCGCGAGACGAGATACAGCAGAGACTTGTGATAGATCTTCGCGCAGGTGTCTTCTTGCTCGAGGCCATCGTTCATCACGAAACTGCTGAAGCGTTTGACGAGTGAGCGAAGGTGCGGCACGACGGCGGTTTCGAATGATGCGACCGTCGATGCCGCGGCCATGAACGTCAGCGACTCGGCGCTCATCCCATACGACTTCATGCGCGGGAGTATCCCGTTGACGAGAACGGCGCCGGCGCTGTGTCCGACGATGTGTAACTTCACTCCCGCGGACGCTTGCAGCAGTTGCAGAAGGATGCTCACGCCCGGTGCGGCAAACCAGTCAGCGTCATTCGCCGGCAGAGCGTTGAGTGCCGCCGATGCCTCCAGGCCGTTGCTTTTCATTTCGGACCAGGCAAACGCAAGGACTGATGACGCCGTTTTTTCGATGACCCGGTCCATCACCTCGTGAAGGTTGGTTCCCGCGCCGAACGGCAACTTCTTGCCAACCGTGTCTTGCAACTGATCGAGGATGGTCTCCATCGGGCCGCTCTGCCAGACGACGAAAATCGGGTACACGTGGTTGTTCATCCACCATTGGAATTGTTCCTGGACCTGATTGAGCCCGGATGATTCCGACACGAGACCGCCGTGAATGTAGATGACGGTGTCCCGCGATCCCCATTCGGTATGGCTGGCTTCCATCGAGGCGATGAGATCTCGCAATTGTGCCGGGCTGCTCGTGGCCTGGCCCTTCGTCGAGAGCCGGCCGTCGTTGCCGAGGTTGAGTACATGCTTCCGAATCACCTCGGGCGACGGAGCCGCGACGACACCAACCGTTCCGCCGGCCGAAACGGTGCGCTCGACACGTTCGAAGGGTGTTTGCGGAACGCCCGGGCGCGCCACCCACGCGTCGAAGGCGGACTCCAGCCACTCCTCGTACGGCAACGTCGCGAACCCGTCTTTGCCCCAGTTTTTGCCCCAGGAGTTCTGCACGAGGAAGCCGGTCTCGTTGTAGCCCACGAGGGCAAAGGCGTGACCGCCAATCGTGCGTGAGTCCGGATTTCTGGTGATGACATGCATCGTCTTTCCGCCCGGGCCGCGCACTTTCTTCGGACTCTGCCAGCCATCGTGAATCGAGGCCGAGGCCACGATCGCGTGCAGCTCGGTGATCGCAGACTGCATGTCGTCGAGCCGTTGCGCATCGACGCGGTAGTAAGCACCGAGGGGGCGTTTGCGGCACGACTTCACGAGGCTCACATCATCGAGATCGAGATGCGTGTCGAGAGCAGGCCACTCCTTCTGAAGTGCCATCCCATGACGCCACCATCCTTTGAGTACGCCGCGCAGGCTGCTGCCAGCATCCTCCTCGCCCGGAAACTCGTCGTATCGCCGCGCGAGGTAGTAAAGCATGTAGGGGCTCACCGGATCGGCAAGTTGCTTCTGCGTTTTCTGCGCGTAAACCGTATTGACCATTGCAGCCACCGCGTGACCGGTGCACGACGAACCGATCTGCGTCAAAACGACGGCGTTCTTGCGCCGGTCGACACGGTCGGCCAGGAGTTGAAGGCGCGGGCGGTACAAAAGATCGCGGATGTCGAAGGGATCGGGCGCCACATTCGTCACGAAGGACGTGGTGACGTTGGGAACAACTGCTTTGCCTGCGGTCGCGGCTTTAAACATGCTGGCCTCCGTATTGAGATTGGTTACTGAAGGAGTGTCGGCGGACGCGCGGA
>DATAMS010000365.1:0-3449 GCA_036260495.1 Thermoanaerobaculia bacterium | reverse complement strand
CTCCGCCGCGTCAAAACGCTCGAATTGCGCAATTCACAACGCGTCGGTTAGACGCGATGAACGACAACGCGCGAAGCGCAACCAACCGACAACCGACAACGCGCGGCCCGCCAGGGCCGCGCATTCATGGCACATACCTCGCTTTTCCAACCGGCCATGAGACACCGCAATCCTCAGGATCGCCGGTGCACCTACCTGGTCGTCATCGACAGCGATCGGGAGCCACTGAGCGATCTTCGTGACTTCGCTTCTTACCTATCCACGCTGTCTGTTGCCGGCTGCGAAGTCGTCGTTGTTGATGGCGCTTCGCAAGCTTCGTTCGACGAAAGCGACAGGATCTTTCGCTGGGTCAGCCGGCATGTCGCTGCTCGTCCGCGGCAACGAAACTTTGGCGGAACGATCGATCCGGTTCGCGCGGCGCTCGACTTCGCCGGTTGCGACAAAGTGATCGTGGCCGGACCGAATGTCCGTTACGACGACGATGCTGTCGGCCGTATCTGCGCGCTGCTCGACACGCACGAAGTCGTCGAACCGCAGGACTACTTCGCGCCGCTGCCGTGGTGGAGCGGGATCGAAGCGGCCCGCATGCTCGTTCATCGCGGCGTCGATCCGCTTCCCGATCATGGAGTGACGTTCGGAATGCGCAAGTGGCCGGTGCGCGGTCTGCGCACGATCGACATCGCGTGGTCGAGCGGCGTCGACTCCGTGCGCCGGCTTGCCGCGCAGGGCGCCGAGGTGTTCAGCGCGTGCGATGTGTTCGTGCGAAGGCTGCCGCCGCGTTTGGCGGAGTGGCTGCGCGAACGTCCTCGCCAGGCGGACGACGACTTCGCGTTGCCGTTCAAGACCGCGTTCTTTTTCGCGCTCCTTCCCGCCGCGTTGTTGCTGGCGATCCTCGGCGACGTCCGGCTGGCGGGCGGGTACGCCGGTGCGGTCGCGTGCGCGTCGATGGTTCTTGCGATCCGCGGGCGAATCGGAGCGTCGGCTGTGTTCCCGCTTCGTGCATGTTTTTCGGCGCCCCTGTGGGTGTTGGAACGCTCGCTCAGCGTGTACTGGGCGCTCTTCCGGAAACTGCGCGGCGCGGTCGATGTCACGGCGGATTCCGTCGTCGCCGAGCGCAAGATGAACGCAAGGATTGCCAGCGGCGAGTAAGGCCTCGCGTTGACACAAAACATGCACTGGAGAGGTGCATGAACAAGCTCCGGTTAACTCTCTCAATTCTTTTTTTTGCAATCGCCCTTCCTTCGTTTGCTGAGGACGTCATCAGCGGTCCGCTCACCATGGCGGTATCGACCCAGAAGAAGATTCTCGTCGTCCGGATTGGAGCGACCGAGGTGCGGCGCTACTCGGTGGCGGTCGGCACGCGGGCGAAGCCGACACCGATGGGTCAATTCACGGTGAAGCACATCGTCTGGAATCCGGCGTGGCATCCGCCCGATGCCAAATGGGCGAAAGGAAAGGAACCGGCTGGACCAGGCGATCCGAAGAATCCGATGAAGATCGTGAAGATCTTTTTTCAGGAGCCCGATTACTACATTCACGGAACGGACGCCGAGGATTCACTCGGCTCCGCGGCGTCGCATGGATGCATCCGCATGGCGCAGGAGGATGTCTACAAACTCGCCCGCTATCTGCAGGATCACGCCGGCGCGCAGAAACCGGACGACTGGTATACGCAGGTGATCAACGGCAATCAGAGTCAGAGTGTGATCCTGCCGCAGGCGGTGCCGATCGCAATCGGGAAGTGACGCAGCCGGCGCGGAGGGAGGGAGAAAAGATTGGCATGGCTCTCCTGTATTGCGGAGAGTCTACCGTATTGACTGCCGTCTGTAAATCAGATTCTACGCGTCGAATGCCTTCAGCGCGTCAGCCTCGGTGTCATACACGCTGAACATCGGCAGGAGGTTCGTCAGCTTCAGCGTCTTCTTCACCCGGTCCTGCGGTTTGAGCAGGCGGAGCGACGCGCCGTGCCGGCCGGAGACTTTCAGGCTTTGCACCAGTTCGCCGAGGCCGTTGCTGTCGATGTAATCCATCTCGGAGAGGTTGAGCAGAATCTTGCGGTTGCCTTCGCTGAGAAGTTGTTCGATGAGGCGGGGAAGCAGGTCGTCCCCGACGCCGACGGCAAGCCGGCCTTCGAAATCGACGATGACGACATCACCTTGTTTGCGGGTCTCGATGTTCATTGCGCGCGCATCATACAACGTCAGGAAGGACGTCGAGCGCGAGTCTGGCCGGCTGCGATCCCACTTGCGCGAACCACGTGACGCCCTGCGCGACGCAATCGATTTCGATCACGTAGTTGCCGGCGCTCAACGGCGGTAAGGCCATGCGCACGTGTACCGTTTCGTCCGGTGCGACCTCGCGCGGAGGATCGGTCAAGTCGTGCCAGTGCAGGTCGAGCTTGAGAAGTTTTCCGGCGGTGTCGTAAAGATGAACGCCGAGGGCGACGCCGCCGGCGGGCTCGTTGGAAGCGAGCCAGGTTGCGGTGCCGCGGTTCGTGACGGTGACGTCGATCAGCACCGGCTGACCCGCCTTCGCCGGCGCAGCTTGTGTCGCTTCGATCTGAGACACGAGTCCCGCCGTGCTGCGGCTGTCGAGCCGCTCGAAACCTTCGCGATAAAGATAGAAGTTGCGGACGTTGCGCAGGAAGGCGCGCGTTGACGCCATCCAGGTCGCGCAGATGGCGCCGCCGGCGAGGAGGTCTTCGTACTCATCGAGCGAGATGTGAAACGGCGTTCCGTTGAAGACGATCATCTTCAGGTCGCGAAAGCCGCAGGTTTGTGCCGTGCGCCAGATCGATTGGATATCGACGTCGTTCTCGATGACTCCGTAGGTTCGCATCTCGAATTGGGACAGGGGAGAGCGCGAGTGATGCGGGCCGGGCTCGGCGAAGGCAGCGATGCCGCCGGGCTTGAGCACGCGCGCAAACTCGCGCAGCGTCGCGTCGGGATCAGGCGCGTGGTGGAAGGCATCAAAGCAGATGATGCGCTCGACGCTGGCGTCTGGAAGATCGATGCGCCGCCCATCGAATTCGAGGAATTGCGGCACGGGCCGTTCGCCAATCGGCGGCTGGCGCTCATACAGATCGCGGGCGATCTTCAGCGCCGTAGCTGAGACGTCGAGCAGAATCACGCGGCATCCGAGCTGTGTGAGGAATCGCGAAAGCCATCCGGTGCCGGCGCCGAATTCCAGCACGGTCGTTCCCGGAGTCAGCCGCAAACTCTGCAGCAGCATGGCCACATTCAGCAGCAGCGCGGGCGTTTCATCGGCCTTGCTGAACGGCTTTGCGAGATGGTGCTCCCATTGCGTCAGCGACGCGAAGTACTCCTCGGCGGTCCGATTCAGATCATCGATCGACGTTCGCGCGATCAGGTCACGAACATTGATGACGGCGTCGTCCGGTGTTTCCGTGATCGAGGGCGTAAAGTCGTTCTCGATTGCCGCGAATGACA
>DATAMS010000337.1:0-4562 GCA_036260495.1 Thermoanaerobaculia bacterium | reverse complement strand
CTCTTTTGCGGGAATCTCGATCCGGTCGCGGCGCAGAAGTGACGCCCACGCGTGCGTGCCTTCGTCCGCAAAACGAGCGATCGTGTCGCGGAAGATCAGAAAGCCGCCGCGCGTGACGGCGAGCGGTTCATGGACCGCGATGGTTTCGTCGCCGCGATAAAACGAAGCCGCGAGGGCGTACTTGCCACCGCCATCGACGGCCTGAATCTTCAGCCGCCAGGGCTCTCCAGCATCAAGCGTTACGCCCGGCGCGTACTCACTTTTCGCGATGCGAATCCAAAGACGGCCGGTCTCGATGAGCTTCGGCACAAGGTACTCGGCGAGTGGCCAGCCGATTGACCGCGAAGTCTCGAGCGAGTCCCATCCGTAACTCGAGGTCGTGAGCGTAGCCAGGATCTCGCGGTCGCGGGCATCGGGGATACGGCTCACGACGGCGGGATCGATTCGCACCGCTTTCGGTTTGGTGCGCTCGCCGTTCTTCTTGAAACCGCGCGACGTGATCTGGATCTGGATCGATGTCCCGCTCTCCTCGGGATCGAGAACCCAGATGATCTCGTCGGGCACCGAGGCACCGTCGATGGCGTCACGTGCATACGAATCGACGGTGCCGAGCTGCGACCGCCAGCGGCTCGGGACCGGACGAAGGTGCGGCGCTCGCGGCGGAGCGGACCGCGGCACATACTCCTCGTCAACGCCAGGATCGTCCTCATCGTCATCGAAGTCCGGCTCGCCCTCGCTCAGAAGATCGTCGACCGGTCCCGGAAACGAGACCGCCGTCTGTTCGCATCGGATGACGGTGGCCCAGATGTGCTTGCAGATGTCGAGATCGCGCTCGAAGTACGGACAGGTGCACGTGGCCCAAAGAGCGCGCTCGCTGTACGCAAGGGCGACATCGTAGAGGTCGCTCCCATAAACATCGGCCCGCAGCGGATTCTCGGGGGACCGCCGCGCTCGGATCCTGACCGCGCCGCCGCGGGCGTACTCCGCGCCACGCTTGCGAATTTCGGAAGGAACGAAGCGCTCGAGTTTCGAGAGAACGATGAATGCCACGGGGTGTGGCGATTGTATCGAAGAGTGAAGAGTGAATTTCGCGAACTCTTTCACTCATCAAACTTCACACTGGTTTGCGTGAGCGCTCGCCGGATGCCAGCCGGCGGCGCGTCGTCGTTGAACACGACGCTGCCCCATTTTTGCTGACGCTAAGCGCTTTCCGAAAGATGAAGACGCGATTTTGACGCATTTGATAACGTACGAGCGGCGATGAATGAGCGAGACCGTATGCAAGATGAATCCAGATACTGGTTTCCTGCAAAGCGCTACGGGTTGGGTTGGGGACCCCCTCGGGTCTGGCAAGGTTGGGCAGTCCTTGCCGTCTTTATGGGACTTCTGGTCGCTGGTATGTTCCTCTTCCTGCCGGGAGCCGGTGCTGTTCCCTTCATCGCTTATGCGGCCGGGTTGTGCGTGCTCCTTGTCGTCGTTTGCCGGCTCAAGGGCGAGCCGCCTCGCTGGCGGTGGGGACGCGATTGAATGGACCCAGGCGCGCATGATTAGTGCACGTATTCGTCTGTTTCGGTGTTCTGTCGTAGCTCGTTATGAGAATAGGAGTGGCCAATGAAGATCAAGCTTGTGAGCCTGTACATCAACGACCAGGAAAAGGCCTTGCGCTTCTATACCGAGGTGCTGGGTTTTGTGAAGGCCGCGGACTTTAGCAATGGATCGTATCGCTGGCTCACGGTGGCTTCCGCCGAGGAGCCTGATGGGACCCAGTTGCAGCTCGCGCTCAACGACAATCCGGCCGCGAAGGCCTACCAGCAGGCGATTTTCGAGCAGGGGCAACCGGCGGCGATGTTCTTTACCGACGATCTGCAGGCGGATTACGAAAGAGCAAAGGCGCGTGGTGCCGAGTTCACGAAACCGCCGGCCGATACGATCGGCTCGAAGATCGCTGTGCTGAACGACACCTGCGGCAATCTCATCCAACTCACACAATTGATGCGCTATTGACGGGAGAGCATTCACAAACAAACTACGTCAGAGCCTCGCCGCGGCCATCCGCGCCAGCGATTCGGATTTTTCGAGGCCGCAAGAGCAGCTCACTTCGATGACCGCTCCTCCCTTGCGAACGTGAACGACACTGTCGGTTCCCTGCTTGACGGAAAAGGCTTCGTCTCCGGCGCCAACGAGTGTCTGTGGATGCATCTCGCTGACGATTCCCTTCTCCAATTCCCAGCGGCTGGCGCCGTAGAGACTCGCTTTCAGCCACTGCCCCGCTTCGTTGCGCCAGCGGCAGTCCCTCTCGCCGCGGAAACCGCGATCGGACTCCGGCTCATCGCGAAGAGGGCCGAAGATCCGGATGACATCCGCGCGATCGAGAAGCGCACACGCCTCGATATCGGGGACCTTGTCTTCGACTGCTGCGTCCTTGTTTTCGACGGCGGACGCGGATGCCATCGTGCGCGCCGGGGAGTGCGCGGGCGCGGCGCGGTTGCAGGCGGTGACTGCGATGGCTGCAACGAGGAGCAACGGCGCGATCGCAACCCTCACGCGCGCATTCTTTTGATATCGATCGACTCTCATCGAAACTCCCTTCGCCGGTCACTTGCGTTACCATCGGCGGCCCGCAAACGATCGGTTTCGACGAGAGAAAAGTCTTCAGGAAAGGCTCAAGTCTCGATCAACGAGCTCCCAGTGCACGATCAACACGACAAGACTCACGAGATCGCGCCACTGCGCATGCGCCTGGATGCATGAGCGAACCGCGCTATCTCCGCTTCGGACCGTTCCGGCTCGACCGCCGCGAGCGTCTGCTCTCGCGTGACGGACAGCCGGTGGCGCTTCCGCCGAAAGCGATCGATCTGCTGATTGCGCTGATCGGGGAGCCAGGCGCGCTGCGGACGAAAGAGGAGTTGCTTGCGAGGGTGTGGCCCGATGTCGTGGTCGACGAATCCAATCTCTCCCAAACCATCTTCGTCCTGCGCAAAGCCCTCGGCGACGACGAATGGATCGTCACGGTGCCGCGGCGCGGCTACCGCTTTTCAGGCGAAGTGACGGCGGACGATTTTGCAGCGACGCCGGCTCCAACTGCGGTACCGGTACCCGAGCCGCAAAAACGGCGGCATCCGCCGATGCTGGTCCTCGTCGCGATCGCCGCCATCCTGATCGTAGCGGCGACGGTCACCATCATCATCAAACTGCGGATGAGGCGCGAGGCCGGCACGATCCACTCGATTGCCGTCCTTCCCTTCCGTCCGCTCGACGAACAGCGCGCCGACCGCCCGCTGGAGCTCGGCATCGCCGACACGCTGATCACGAAACTCAGCGTTCTACCCGATCTCATCATCGCACCGACACGCGCCGTTGCCGGCTTCGTCGATCATCCCGCCGATTCGCTCGCGGCCGGGCGCACCCTCGATGTCGACGGCGTCGTCGAGGGCAGCATCCAGCGCGCCGGGCAGCGCATCCGCTGCAACGTGCGGCTCCTGCGCGTCAGCGACGGGCGCGCGATCCTGGCCGATGAATACGACGAGGATGCGTCAGACCTTTTCGTACTCGAAGACCGGATCGCGCAACGCGTTGCTGACGCGCTCGACCTACAGCTCAGCGGCCGCAATCGCCGCGATCTCGCCCGTCACTCCACGAAAAACGCGGAGGCGTACCGGCTCTACGCGCAAGGCCGCTTTCAATGGAACACCTTCGATCAGGCCGGCTTCGTCTCGAGCATCCGCTATTACGAGGCAGCGCTGAAGATCGATCCCCGCTATGCAGACGCGTGGGCGGGACTGGCGAACAGTTACTCCGTCATCGGAATCTACGGTCCCTTGCCGCGCGAGGAATCGTTCGTCAAAGCGCGGGAGGCGGCCCTTCGCGCGCTGGCGCTCGATCCCGGCCTGGCCAATGCGCATGCCGCCATTGCTGGCAACGACATTTTCTACACCCACAACTGGCGCGAGGCCGATGAGGAGCTGCACCGGGCGCTCGCCTCCGATCCAAACGATGTCGATGCCCACAGCTTGCGAGCCTATCTGCTGCAGGCGTTCGCGCGTCCGGAGGAGTCCATCGCCGAGGTGCGTCGCGCGCATGAGATCGACCCGACGTGGATCGTTCCGAGAAACGACACGATCAAAGCACTCTTCTTCGCGCGCCGGTTTGACGAAGCCATCGCGGAAGGAAGGCGTGCCATTTCGCTGGAGCCGCGAAACCGTTTCGCGCTGAATACCACCGCATTCGCTCTGATCGCGCGAGGTCAGCCGGACCAGGCCGCGCCGCTGGCACAGGCTGCCCTGGCGATCGCCGCGAACGATGCCCGAGCCACCAGCAACCTCGGCGTGATCGCGGCACGCACGGGCGATCGCGCCACCGCGCTGAAGCAGATCGAGATCCTGAAACAGTTCCGAAGCCGCGGGGATTGGCGCACCGATTACGAGATCGCCACCGTCTACGCCGCACTCGGCGACAACACCGCAGCCTTCGCGGCGCTCGACGATTCTCTAGCCTCGCACTATCCGTTCATTTTCGAAGTGCCCATCGATCCGAGACTCGATCCTCTGCACAAGGATCCGCGT
>DATAMS010000321.1:0-14898 GCA_036260495.1 Thermoanaerobaculia bacterium | reverse complement strand
GTCCTGCAGGCGGCCGTAATCATTGTAGGGATTCGTATAGAAGCCGACTTCCTTGCCGAGTTTCTCCGAATAGAGTGCCCAGCCTTCGACGTAGGCGGTGTAGCTCGTGCCGAAGCGGCGGAACTCGGGGAGGCCGGTCAGCTCCTGTGTGATGGCGATCTGCATGTGATGGCCCGGCACGCCTTCGTGATAGGCGGTCGATTCCATGCTGATGGTCTTGCGCGATTGTGCTTCGCCGGTATTGACTTCGACGCGTCCGGGGCGCGATCCGTCGGGGGCGCCGGGCTCGTATTGCGCGCCGGGCGCTTCTTTCTCGCGAAACTCTTCGACGGGGACTACGATCACTTTCGCTTTCGGCAGGCGCCCGAAAAGCTGCGGGAGCTTCGCGTACATCTGGTCGATGTAGCCGCGATAGAGCTCGAGGATGTGATCGCGCGTTTTTCCTTTGAGATCGGGATTCTTATCGAGCGAGGCGCGGAACGATTTGAGATCGGCAAAGCCGAGGGACTTGGCGATGGCCAGCATCTCGCCTTCGATGCGGGTCACTTCGTTCAAGCCGATCTTGTGGATTTCGTCTGCAGTAAGTTTCGTGGTCGTGCTCTGGCGGACGCGAACGGCGTAGCGTTTGGCGCCGTCGGGAAGCGCCCACATACCGGCGTCTTTGCGGCCGTGCGGGGCGTAGTCGTCGCGAACAAAGGCGGTGAACTTCGCATACGACGGGAGCACCGAAGTGCGGATGGCGTCGACGATCTCTGTGCGCAAACGCGCGCGGTCCGCTTCCGGCACCGCGTCGGGAAACCTCGATAGCGGCTCCGCGAACGGCGTCTTGTCTGTCTCCTGCGCCCCGATCCCCTCGGCCTGCTTCACCACTTTCTCCAGCAGAAACTTCGGCGGCATCAGGCGATCGCGCATTCCTTTGCGCATGTTGGCGATCGTGTCGTCCATCTGCTTTGGAAAGCTGCGCAGGCGTTTGGCGTAATCGTCGTAGTCCTTCGTCGTCGCGAACGGCAGGATCGACGGCAACTGCGCGGCGTTGAGATGGATGCCGCTGATCTGCGTGACCGGCATTTCCCATTCTTTGAGTCCGATGCCTTCGATGTTGTCGCGCAGGTTGTGCGCCATGAGCGCTTTGTTGACCGACTCCTGCTCGGAGAAGCCGGTGGTCTCGATGCGCTCGAGCCGCTGCAGAAACTTCTTTGTCGCCGCCAAATCCTTCTTCACCGCTGCCTCGGAGACATCCGAGAGCTGATCGTTGTAGCGGCGGTCGCCGAGGATGGAGGCGAATTCGGGACTGGTGCGGAGCGTGTACTCCCACTGATCTTTGAGGAGATCGGCGAGCGCTTTGCGTCGTTTGTCGAGATCCGCGCCGCTCAGCTCACCGGCGTTTGCGGTGGTGGCAACGAGGATGGCGGCGAGAAGAAGGAGGAGTGACTTCTGCATAGGCGGAGCTTAACGCCGCCGCGACCGGCATGGTTGCAAACTTCTGCGTCGTCAAAGATCGCGTACCATTTCACCGTCCATGTCATCCAGAAATGTCCGCACGGGATGCGTCCTGTCGCTCCTCGTCGTCGTTGGGCTTTGCGCCGGCTCGCTGGCGTTGCTGTCCGTCGGACTGGAAAGCGGATGGACGGGATTTCTCGCGGGCTTTCTGATGGCCGCGGTGCCGTTGCCTTTCTATCTGGCGATCGCAAAGCTGGTCGATCGCTTCGAGCCGGAACCGCCGTGGTTGCTGGCGACGGCGGTGTTCTGGGGTGCGTCGACCGCGATTCTTCTGGCGATGATTTTCAACGGTATCGGCGAAGGGATCTTTGCCGCGCTCCTCGGGCAGCAGCAAGCCGCGGTGATGACCCCGTTGTTTGCCGCGCCGTTCGTCGAGGAGATCGCCAAGGGCTTTGCGCTGCTGATGCTGTTTCTCTGGAAGCGAGACGAGTTCGACAACGTCACCGACGGGATCATCTACGCGGCGATGGTGGGACTCGGCTTTGCGATGATGGAGAACGTGCAGTACTACGCGAAGGCGGTAACGACGGGCGGCGGCGGTCAGGCGATGGGCGTCTTTTTCGTGCGCGGCGTGCTCGGACCGTTCTGCCATCCGCTGTTCACCAGCATGACCGGCATCGGATTCGGAGTGGCGCAGGAGACGAACAAGAAGTTCGTGAAGGTCATCGCGCCAGTGTTGGGGCTGGCCGGGGCGATGTTTCTCCATGGCCTCTGGAACCTCAGCACGAACCTCGGGCTTGCATTCTTCGCAACATACTTGTTCTTCATGGTGCCGATGTTCTTCGGCGTGATCATCGTGGCCATCTTCTCGCTGCGGCGCGAGTCGATCATGATTCGCCAGCAACTGGAGGTCGTGGTCGCCGACCATGTTCTCAGTCATGACGACGTGCTCGTCGTGACGTCGGTGCGCCGCCGGATCGCGGCATCGTCGCAAGCGTTTTTCAGCCGCGGCATCGGCGCATGCATCGACCGTCGTCGTTTTCACGCGGTGGCAAGCGAGCTGGCGTTTCACTCGTGGCGCTGCAGCCGCTTTGAGGTCGAGGATGCGGAAGTCATTCGCGCCGAGCTGGTCGAGCGCGTACGCACCGCGCGTGCGAAGCTCGGACTACCACTCGAGATTCAGCCGCCTGCGCCCCAGCTCGTAGCGCGGCTGACGCTGGAGATTCCGCTTCCGGACACGATTCGAACACGTCCGTTGCCGGATACGATCCGCACCACGACGCTCGCGGACACCGTGATCACGCGAATCAGGGACACCGTTCGCACGAGGCCGTTGCGCGATACCGTGCGCACGCGGCCGTTGCCGGAATCGGCGTACAACACCAACCCTGTGCCCGATCCCGATCGCACGATTCCCGACACTGTTCGCGTGCCGCGCGTCCCGGATGCGGATTGAGTTTCGTTACGGCTCCGACCCTGAATGATCGGGATCGCGTCGATTGCGATGACGTCTTCACCTGCAACGTTGCAACCTGTGACCTGGAGCCCGCGGTGCTGTATCCATTGATGAAGCTTCGGTCTTCTGCACTGAGCGCAAGGATATCGGGACAAAAAAACGCCCCGGCCGTGAGGCCGGGGCGCTGGTTACGAAGCGTGTTGCTGACTCAGAAGCGTGCGCCGATCGCGTACACGTATGTGCGCGGGAGCTGGTAGCTGCCGTTCGTCGAGGTGAAGGTTGTCGGCGTCCCAACGGACGTCCCGAACGTGGTGGCGTACTGGAAGTTCGCACCCAACGCGGTACAGGTCGCGGCCGAAGCGCCTTTCGGGCACTCGATCGGAGACTGCGTGAAGGGGTTGAAGGGCAGCAGGCCCGAATTGGCCGTCTGGTTCGTGCGAACGGTGGTGACGACGGCGATCGTGGCGCGGTGGTTGAACGCGTTACGAACCTCGGCTTTGGCGAATAACGCGAAGTTCCGGATCGGAAGCTCGTAGTTCACCGAGACGTCAGTCGAAATGACGCTGTTCGTACGGAACTGTCCACGCGGACCGAAGAAGTAGGTTACGGCCGTCGGTCCGATGAAGGACAACCCTGTCACCGAAGCGCCCGCCGGGCCTGGCACGCCTGTCGTTGACTGGCCATTGGGCGCGTACTGCGTGGCGGGGTTACGCGGGTCACCATTCGGATAGATTGTGGTTCCGGTGCCGGTCGTGCCGTCCGCAAGCTTGTACGCGCAGGTGTTGAAGCTGGTGACGGTCGTGCCGGTTGCCGTTGGGATTCCGGAGCACAGCATCGGATTGGTGATCGAGATCGCGGCGGACGCGGAGTACGGCGTTCCCGCGTCATAGCGCTCGATCACGCCGAAATTGAAGTGGCCGATGGACGTGCCGATGTCGTACGTGCCCCATGCGCGAACCTTGTGGCGCTGGTCCGCGGAGAGGTAGCCGGTCGGCGCGTTCTGACGGAAGTTCTGGAACTCCGGATGGTCGACGCTGAGGTTCGCGAAGGTAACCGGGCCCGAGCCGCTCGTCTCACCTTCGACGTTGCCGGTGAGTTTCGAGTAGGTGTAGTTGCCGCCGACGCCAAATCCGGCCGGAAGCTGATACTGACCCTGGAACTGCGTGGCCCAGTATTTACGCTGCGGGACGGAGGAATTGCCGATAACGTTGAGATCGGCCAGCGCGCCTGTGATCGGGTTACCGACGACCGTGCCGAGCTGAAGGTTCTCGAAGTTCGCGTAGAAGTCTTTCCAGTCGCGGTTGATGTAGTCGGCGCGGATGAAGCCTTTGCCGATCTGGGTGGCCGCACCGATGGTGATCTCTCGGATGTTCGGCGATTTGATGCCGTTCGAATCGAGTTTGGCATTCAGTCCCGGGATCGCCGAGGCTGCGGCGACGCGGTTGATGCCGCCATTGGCAAGGAACCAGGTGAACGCCTGTTCGAGCGCAACCTGGGAGTCGAGCAGACCGGTGCTCGGTCCGCCGTAGACGAAGACGTACTGCGCCGGGTTACCAGCAGCGGAACCCGAACCGGCGACGGTTTCTGCGAGCCGGCCGCTGTAAACGCCATAGTTGGCATCGACGCGCAGACGGCCGTTGCCGAACACGTCGTAGATTGCGCCGACGCGCGGGCTGACCAGGCTGTCTTTGGAGACGCCGTGGCCTGCGCTGTCGACGGCATCATTCTTGTCGTAGCGAGCGCCGAGGTTGAAGGTGAAGTGCTGATTGAGGTCCCACTTGTCGTTGGCGAACATCGAATTCGTCTTCAAGTTCGATCCCAGCGACGCGAATGCGACGGGGAAGTAGTTGAAGCGATCGGAGTTCGACGTGAGCGCGATCTTGATCGTGCCATCAGCCTGCTGCACCGGTGCGGCGCCGCGGACGTCATAACGGAAATCGGTCGCGGACTGATAGTTGTTCGAGAGGCGCTGTTCCGCCCAGTCGTCATAACCGACGACCATGTTGTGGGTACCCATGCTCTTCGTACCGAGGAAGTAGCGGCCCTTGATTTCCCATTCTTTGTTGTTGCGGAGCTCGTCGCCGCAGCTTCCGCAGAAGAGCGGAGCGTTACCGGTTCCACCCTGTCCCGTGAATCCGTCACGGAGCGTGGTGCCGGTGGCGAGGTCGTGAGCGGAGGTGGCGCCCGGAGGCTGGCTTCCGCCGAAGCCGACGAACGCGAAGTACTTCTTCGCCCAGTCGCCTTCCACGAGGAAGTTGTTCGTGATGATGCCGTTGTAGTGCAGGGTCTTGAAGTTGTTCGGGTTCTCGACGCCGTTGGTGTTGAGCGTGCGCAGATCGATGCACGTACCCTGGCAGTTCTTGTCCGACTTGAGGTCGTTATTGAGATACGACCCGACGATGGAGTGCTTCGACGTCAGGTTGGCCGTGACTTTGTATTCCTCGCGAGGATTGTTGGTCGTGACCGTATAAGCGGCGATCGTTGGGTTGGGCAGACCGCCGCCGCCCGTCACCGCGGAGATCGTACGATTGGCCGAGACCTTGGACTGACGGCCGGCCACGAAGAACCACAGACGATCGCGGATGATGCGGCCGCCGAGCGTTTCTTCGTAAGTGTTGTTGGTGTGATCGATCGGCGTGGTCTGCGAGGCCAGGCTCTTTTCCGTCCAATACGGGTTGTCGAGCGTGTCGCGGACCGAGCCGCTGAATTCGTTACCGCCGGACTTGGTGATCGAGGAGACCACGCCGCCGGTGAAGCGTCCGAATTCGGCCGAGATGCCGCCGGTGAGGACCGTCGTCTCCTGAATGGCGTCTTCGATGAAGAGGGTGTGCGGCTGTCCGCGAAGGTTCTCGTTAACCACGGCGCCGTTGACGAGGAAGAGGTTGTCGAAAGACTGGGCGCCCGAGATGCTGATGCCGTTGATGCCGTTGGTGACGCCCGGCGAGAGAGTGGCCTGCGCTGTTGGGTTCCGGTTGATCGGCAGGCGGTTGACCACCTCCTGTTTGTAGTTGGTCTGAACCTGCGGCGTTTCCATGACCGTGGCCTGTGTTGCTGTAACGGTGATGGCTTCGGCCACGGCCGACATCTTCATGTCGGCGTCGAGGCGCGTGGTCTCGACGAGATTGACCGTGACGTCTTTGTTTACGTCCGTGAGACCGGACAATGAGAAAACAACTTTGTACTTGCCCGGCGGGAGCGCCGAAAAGTTGTAGTCTCCGTTCTCATTCGTGACGCTGGTGCGTGTTCCCTGCAGCGCTGGCGACGAGATCGTCACGGTAACGCCCGGGAGATTGGTTCCTGCTTGCGTGACCGTGCCGGTCAGCGCCCCGGTCGTGCCCTGCGCGAAGGCGCCGGCTGCAACCAGGAGCAGCAGGAAGAAACAGATCGTAAATCGTTGTAGCTTCATCGTCCCTCCTAGATTTCCCCTCAAGTGAATATTGATCGTTGGACTTCAAACGGGCGCTGCATTTGCCGAACCACTTATGCAAATGGATTCTTGGATCTCAAGTGAATGAAAAATAAGGGGTTACCTGATCGAATGGCCGTTTATCGGAACCACGCAATTCAACGGATTGAACAGGCGCAACGGTTGGCTGCATCGAGGCTTGGCCGCCATTACACGCGGTGCATCCGCGAAAGATTTCCTGGTTCAGAAAAAGCGATTATGGGGCACTGTTTTGGAGCGGTTGGACAGCCGCCGGTTACCGGCATTTACCGGGAAGACGCATCGTATGCGGTGTGCCGGAGAGTTTGCAAGACTTGGGGTCCCAAGCAGAGAGCTTCGCGCGTTGTCGGTTTTCGGTTGTCCGTTGCCGGTTGGATCGAGCGATCGGTTTTTGTTGGTGTCAGAGATCAGAGATCCAGAAATCAGCAGTCAGTGGCAAGCGGTCCTAGGTCGCGGGATCTCCGACAATCCCCGGATCTCTGACACGCTCGAACCAACTGACAACCGACAACCGGCAACGCGCGAAGCGCAATCTCACCTTGTCATCTGCCGGTAGCGAATCCGATGCGGCTGATCGGCTTCGGTGCCGAGCCGCTTGTGTTTGTCTTCTTCGTACTCGCTGTAGTTGCCGTCGAACCAGACCACGCGGCTGTCGCCTTCGAACGCGAGCATGTGCGTGGCCACGCGGTCGAGAAACCAGCGATCGTGCGAGATGACGATCGCGCAGCCGGCGAACGTCTCCAGCGCTTCTTCGAGCGCGCGCATCGTGTTGACGTCGAGATCGTTCGTCGGCTCGTCGAGCAGCAGAACGTTGGCCCCTTCCTTCAACATCTTGGCGAGGTGAACGCGGTTGCGCTCACCGCCGGAAAGCACGCCGACTTTCTTCTGCTGATCGGAGCCGGAGAAGTTGAAGCGCGCCACATAAGCGCGTGAGCTCATCTCGCGCGATCCGAGAAGTACGAGCTCGGTGCCGCCGGTGATCTCTTCGAAGATCGTTTTCTCGGGATCGAGCGTGCGGTTCTGATCGATGTAGCCGAGCGTGACGGTTTCGCCGACGCGGATGGTCCCGGCGTCGGGCGGCTCCTGTCCGAGGATCATGCGAAAGAGCGTGGTCTTGCCGGCGCCGTTCGGACCGATCACCCCGATGATGCCGCCGGGCGGGAGTTTGAACTCCATCTCGTCGATGAGCAGCGTGTCGCCGAATGCCTTACGAACATGATCCGCTTCGATGACGATGTTGCCGAGACGCGGGCCGGGCGGAATGTAGATCTCGAGGTCCTGAACCTTTTCCTGCGTCTGCTGGCTGAGTAGCTCTTCGTACGAGTTGATGCGCGCTTTGCCTTTGGCGTGACGCCCTTTCGGCGACATGCGGATCCATTCCAGCTCGCGCTCGAGCGTCTTCTGCCGCTGCGATTCGGACTTCTCTTCGTGCTGCAGGCGGGCCTGCTTCTGTTCCAGCCACGACGAGTAGTTGCCTTTGAACGGGATGCCGGCGCCGCGGTCGAGCTCGAGGATCCAGCCGGCGACGTTGTCGAGAAAGTAGCGGTCGTGCGTGACGGCGATGACCGTTCCCGGATATTGCTGGAGATGTTTTTCCAGCCACTCCACCGACTCGGCGTCGAGATGATTCGTCGGCTCGTCGAGCAGCAGAATGTCCGGCGCCTGAAGCAGCAGCCGGCAAAGCGCGACGCGCCGCTTTTCGCCGCCGGAGAGGATGCCGCAGAGCGTGTCGCCCGGCGGACAGCGCAGCGCGTCCATCGCCATTTCCAGCTTGGAGTCGAGGTCCCAGGCGCCCGCAGCATCGAGCTTGTCCTGCACCTTGCCCTGGCGCTCCATCAGCTTGTCCATGTCGGCGTCGGGATCGCCGAACGCGTTGTTGATCTCGTCGAACTCTTTGAGAAGATCGATGACCGGCTGCACGCCCTGCTCGACGATCTCGCGAACGCTCTTGTCAGGATCGAGCTGCGGCTCCTGTTCGAGGAAGCCAACGGTGTGGCCGGGCGAGATCACCGTCTCGCCGAGAAAGTCGTGATCAGTGCCGGCCAGGATGCGTAGCAGCGACGACTTGCCCGATCCGTTCAGACCGATGACGCCGATCTTCGCGCCGTAAAAGTACGAGAGGTAAATGTCCTTGAGGACCTGCTTCTTGCCGTGAAACTTCGAGACTCCGATCATCGAGTAGATGATCTTGTTTGGTTCGGTATTGGTAGCCATGGGGCGCGGATTGTAGTGGAGTGGCGCGCACTCCACTACGCCGATCGTTTGCCTTGAATGTCAGGCTGGCTTCTGCATCGCGTTGTCGAGGAAGCTTTTTGGCGTGCCGCTCACTCCCGGATTGCCGCTGACTGTCCACGCGAATGCGCCGCCGGGTTCGCCCGCCTTCACGGTGACTGAAGCGATCTCGCTCGTTCCATAAAGCGCAACCACGGTGTCTACGTTGATTGGCGGACTGATGGTGATCCGTCCGGCGACGATGTCGCCCGTCGTCGTCAGCGTGGCCGCGCCGCTCACCTTTCCGGCCGGGGCATTGATCGAGAGCTCGATGCCGTAAAGCGAAACGAACGTCGCTCCGATCGCAGTCGGATAGAGTGTCGCGCCGCCCTGAACGAATTCGCCACCCGATGCCAGCGAGACGCTGTAGTAAGCCGTCGCCGATGCGGCGCCGTTGACGGTGATCGTGAGTCCGTAGAATTCAATAGCCATGTTTTTCTCCTCTTTCTGAGGAGTGACGCACGGCGCCTGATCCCTACCTCCATTGTGTGCCGCGTCCGAAACAGTCCGGGCATTGTCGGGCGATTTTTGTAGAGCGCGGGATTTATCAACACCTGTCCGTCTCAAACCGAAAGGGGGATAAATCATGTCTACGAGACAAGTCCGTTCGGTTTCGCCGAAAAAAGCGGTCGCATCGAAAAAGAGCGCCGCCTCAAAAAAGGCATCGAAGAAGAAGCCTCCGCCGGCGAAGGTGGTGATGGCGTGGGAAGACGATCCGGCATCCACTGTCGCTGCAACGCCGATCCAACGGCCAGTGCCCAACCTCGGCAACGCTCGACTTGGTATCAAGATCGACGGCCCGCAGCCGCCGCCGAAGATCTATGCGCGAGGTACGGAGCAGTTTCGCTTCTGGGCAGCGGCCGAAGCGTTGCGCCGGGCGGCCGATTTCTGGGCCGGCATCGTTCCCGCGTCCTTCGCGTGGCAGGTCGGTGCAAGACTGCCTGTTCATCTTGACGCCGGCGTTGACCTCAACGCCTTCTACTCCCGAGGCGGTTCCGAAGAACCCGGGCTCAGCTTCTTCCATGAGTCGGTAAACGGCGTCACGTATTTCTCTGGTGAGAGTCCGGAAGTGACCTGTCACGAGCTCGGACACGCGGTCCTCGACGCGCTGCGGCCGGAGTTGTTCGACGTGGCCTTCGTCGAGGCAGCCGCACTGCACGAGTCGGTTGGCGACATCAGCGCGATACTCACCGTGCTTCAGTTGCCGTCGATGAGGATGGATGTGATCGCGTCGACTGCCGGCAAGATCTACCGCAACTCGCGCGTGTCGCGGCTGGCGGAGCAACTCGGATTTGCGATCCGGCAGAATCATCCTGACTCCGTCGATTCCGACTCGCTCCGAAACGCGGTGAACAGTTTCTTCTACCGTGATCCGCAGACCCTGCCGCCTCGCGCGCCGGCGAGTGCGCTCTCGAGCGAGCCGCATTCATTCTCGCGAGTCTTCACGGGCGCATTTCTCGAGATGCTGGCAGGCATCTTCCTGGCGCAGGGAAACCCTGGCAGTGAACAGCAATTGCTGGAGTCGACAAAGATCGCAGCTCAGTTGCTGGTGGGGGGGATTGCGGAGGCGCCCGTGGTCCCCGCCTACTACAGCCAGGTTGCCGCGCACTTGCTCAATGTCGACGCGACACAGTTCAACAAGAAGTACCGCGACGTGATCAAGGGCGCGTTCGTTCGCCGCGGCATTCTCTCGCTGGACGCGGCGTCGTCCGGCGTGACCGAAGCGACGATCGCCTCAGCATCGAAGTCGTTGGCGGCGACGGCGCCCCGTACGGAGCGCCGCGAGCAGCACATGGCCGTGCCGGCTCAACGTTTCGGCTTGAAGACGCTCTACGTAATGGCGCCCGGAAACACGCCGCATTTTTCGGTTGCCGCAGCGTCGCCGACCGGCGGCGAGGTCGATCCGCCGAGTCGTGAAGTGGCCGCGCAGGCGTTCGTTACAGACCTCTTCAGCCGGGGCCGCATCGACATGGGCCAGCACGGCGACACGGAAACGCGCGTCGCGCAGCCGGACCTTCGGAAAACGCACGAGCTTGTCGCCGTTGACGATGGCGTCCGGCTCGAGCGGATCAAGTTCGAATGCGGATTTGACGCAGGACTGTGTACGGCCTAGAGTCGTTGCATGGCTACGACGAAGAAAACGAAACGGCGGCGGCCTGCTGCGAAGCCGGCCGCCGCTCTCTCCGCGGACGTGAATACCGCCGAGGAAAAATTCAATCGCGATCTCCTGATCCGGGGTGAGGCCGCTGTTCCGGACGCCAACGGCAACCTCCCGCTGGATGCGACGCACGAGATTGTGACGACGGGGAAGGGCAAGAATCAGCAGCAGACGATTCAGCGCCGCCGCTTCAAGATGTTCTGAAGCCTGCTAACTCGCCACGCGCGCCCGCGCCTCGTCCTCGAACGACACCACGACCAATGTCTGGTCATCCTCGGGTGGCCGGTTCCGCGTGAATTTCTTGATCGAGTTGAGCAGCGTTTTCTTGATGTCTTCGGCGTGCATGTGGCCGCAGGCGAGAATCGTTTTCTCGAAGCGCTCGAAGCCGAAGGGGTCGCCGTCATCGTCGATCGCTTCGATCAGGCCGTCGCTGTAGAGGATCAGGCGGTCGCCCGCGTCGAAGTCGACTGTGTGCTCGGTGAATGGCTCGCGGCGTTTGACGCCGAGGGGGAAGCCCCAGGAGGAAAGCGCTTCGAGACGTTCCTCGGCGGCGCGGTAAACATACGGATCGAGATGACCTGCCGACGAGAAGCGCAGCGTTTGCGTGTCGGGATCGAGCAGTCCGAAGAAGAACGTCATCAGAATGCGCCGCGGTGCGGTCTTCATCACGATGTCGTTCAACACATTCATCACCGCGCGCGGCGAGGGGTCGTAGCCGACCTGAACGAGTAGTGCCGATTTCGCCATCGCCATCACGATGCCACTGGTGAGTCCGTGACCGGAGACGTCGCCGAACGCGATGCCGATCTCGCCCGAAGGCATCGTCAGGAAGTCGAAGTAGTCGCCACCGATCTCCGTGGCCGCGCGGTAGTGCGACGCGAACGCCGCTCCCGCCACTTCCGGCGCATCGACCGGCAGCAGCGCGGCCTGGATGCGATTCGCGGCATCGATCTCCGCTTTCACGCGCTCGCGCTCGACGATCCGTTTCACGTGCGGCGCGAGGTCCTCGTAGGTGTAGACCACCTCGCGCTTCGTCATCATGGCCACGATTCCGAAGATGAGGAGCGCGGCGAGCGGCAGCGCCAGGACCAGAATCAGTTGTTGAAGGATGTGGCCGTGCGCTACCGACACCAACGGCAGCAACAACGACAGAAGGGTGCCGCCGAAAAGCGCGACGGATGTCGAGAGCAGATCGAACTTGCGCAGCATCAGAACGATCGAGGCGATGGCGCCGAAACCGAAGAGCATTGCCGGGAGCAGCGGCTCGATCGGAACACCGCAGACGCCGCCGATCACACCGAAGACGATGGCGGCAATCATTCCGATCCATAGCACGCGGTGGCGGTTCGTCCACGACATGAAAAACAGCGACGTGATCGGGAAGATCACCGCGTCGAACGCAGCGAAGAGAACGACGAGAAACGGTCCGCCGAGGCGGACAAAGATCTCGGTTCCGATGCCCATCGATGGATGAGCGAGGTTGAAAGCGAACGGAATCGCGCCGATCAGAAACGCCGAGCCGGCGATCGCGGGTGCGAAGAGCACGCCGTTGAAGACAGAGCGCCCGACCGTGGCGTTGAGCGAATCGCGGCGGAGGATGGCGTCGAACGAAGCCAGCCACTCGCCCCAGCGCTCGCGCGTGTAGCTCTCGCCGACCGACCAGGCGAAGAAGACGACCACGGCCAGTGGAAGATCGTAGAGCATGAACTTGAACGCCATCTGGGCCACGGTGGTGGTGGCCGCGTCGAGGCTCCCCATCGAGTTCCCTTCCGTGCCGGAGGGGCCCATCATGAAATCGATGGCGAGAGCGATGAGCAACGTGATCCCGAAAAGGATCGAGCCGGTGCCGACGCCAACTTCGCCGGCGTGGTACTTGCGCAGAAAGATGACCAGCAGAATCAACAGCAACGCGAAGATTGTGGCGAAGCGCAAAAAGATGCTGGCGACGCCGCTTCCTGTGTCGTCTCCCCGGAAAGTGCTTCCGTCGGCGTACTCCTCGGTCAGTCCCCAACCCGTGAGCTGATCGCCGGCGAACGTGACATACAGGTACGGCACGACATTGCCGATGGGGAAACTGGTCTTGACCCGGTAGCGGAGTACCCAGTCGGTCCGCGTGCGCATCACGTTCGGGCGGGCGTCCTCGAACTGCGGCGACGGCGCTCCGGGAAAGTCGCGGGAGTGAACGAAGGCGTCGGCCCGGAGCCGCACCTGCGCTTCGGTCAGACGCGGTCCCGTCTCCTCGGCACGGCGTTGCCTCCGTGCCGTGATGATGGCGCCGGTCCGCTGATTGACGACGACGTATCCGTAAGGGCTGTTCTTCTCGAGGCTGCGACGATAGTAGACGCGCTTGTAACCGCCGAGGCGTGGACCGATCACGGGATCGTCAGCGGCGCGCCGGCGAAGCTCCGGCTTCGGCTCCAGCTCTTTGTTGAGCAGCCCGGAATCCGACCACGACAGCACCGTCCACGCGCGATCGACCGGAATGCCGAGCTGGCGCGCCTGCGCATCGGCGATCGGAATGGCGTCGGAGCGTGTGAGGCGAATCCCCTGCGGCTGCGCGTCGTTGAATCGCGGGATGACCAGCGCGAGCACGACGATGCCGGCAACGCACGCCAGGTAGGGGAGGGCTCGTTTCATGATGAATGGGTCAGCGTCATGATAACCGCGCTCCTTCAATACGTTCCGTCGTTCGGCGAGTTTCGCCGTTACACTTCCATGAATGCCCGCAGCGATCGATCCGCCGGCCGCGCAGCGCGCTGCGCGATACGCGCTGGCAATCCTCGCGCTCATCAACCTTTTCAACTACCTCGATCGATGGGTGGTGGCGGCGGTCGTTGAGTCGCTGAAAAAGTCGCTGCAACTCTCCGATACGCAGATCGGCCTTCTCCCGACCGGGTTCATCGTCATCTACACGTTGACGTCACCGCTGTTCGGAACGTTTGGTGATCGCCGCGCCCGCCCGCCCCTCATCGCGCTCGGCGTGGCGGTGTGGAGTTTGGCGACCGGGCTGGCCGGATTCGCGCGCGGTTTCACGTCACTCTTCATCGCGCGATCGGCGGTAGGCGTCGGCGAGGCTGCGTACGGAACGATTGCACCTGCGCTGCTGGCCGATTCGTTTCCGATCGAGAAGCGCGGACGCGTCCTGGCGGTGTTCTTCGCTGCCATCCCAATCGGTTCCGCCGCCGGCTACGTCCTCGGCGGCCTTGCCGATCAGCATTTCGGCTGGCGCGCCGCGTTCTGGATCGCCGGCGCGCCGGGATTGTTGCTCGCGCTTCTCGTGATGCTGGTGAAGGATCCGCCGCGAGGATTGCACGATGTTGGCGGGGAGTTGGGAGTGGGGAGTGGGGAGTGGGAGAAACTGGAAGGCGATCTCGCGCTGCTGGATGTGAATGAAGCATTGACGTTGCGCGAGAGAGCGGAGGGCGATACGCCGTCTGACTCGAGCAAGAAACAGGAAACCGGTGTTACTTCTAAATCCCACTCCCCACTCCCCACGCCCTACTCCCTCCGAGCCGCGTATCGCGATCTTCTCCGCAATCGTCCCTTTATCCTCACCGCCCTCGGCTACGGCGCGTACACCTTCGCCCTCGGTGGCCTCGGGTTCTGGATGCCCGCGTTTCTCGAGCGCGTGCGCGGCATGCCGCGCAGCGAGGCGACGGTGACATTCGGCGCGATCGCGCTCGTGACCGGATTCGTCGGGACGTTCGCGGGCGGATGGTTGGGCGATTTGTTTCTGTCGCGATCGAAACAGTCTTACCTTTGGGTCTCCGGAATCGCCACATTGCTGGCTGCGCCAGCGACGTTCATTGCGGTTTCGAATCCGCATCGCGGCGTTTATCTGCCTGCGATCGCGATTGCCGAGGTGTTCATCTTCATGTCGACCGGGCCGGTGAACTCCGCGATCATTAACGTGGTCAAGCCTGGCGAGCGCGCCACTGCACTCGGCTTGTCTGTGCTCGTCATGCATCTCGTCGGCGACATCCCCTCGCCGCCGTTGATCGGTCTCGTCTCCGATCACTCGACGCTGGAGCGGGCGTTCATGCTCGTGCCGCTCGCAATCCTCGTCGCTGGTGGCATCTGGTGCTACACGGCGTGGTGGGGACGCCAGCGTTGAGACGCTTTGTTGTC
>DATAMS010000292.1:0-5780 GCA_036260495.1 Thermoanaerobaculia bacterium | reverse complement strand
GAGGCGGGTGTGGGAGACGAAGAGGCGGCCGCTGGCGTTCATGCGTTCGAGGGCTTCGATACTGGCGCGCTCGGAGCCTGCTTCATCAATCGCGCCGTTTGCATCGCGGACGATCTTGCGGAAGACGACCACGCTCAGGCTTTGCGGCGCGATCAATTCGACGTCATCGCGTTTCCCAAGTTCTGCGGCGAGACGTCCCGCATCGGCGATGTGCTGGCGGATCACGGCCTGCATGCGCGTCACGCCGTAATGTTCGAAGAGGAACCAGAGTTTGAGCGCGCGGAAGCGGCGGCCGAGTTGGAGGCCATAGTCCATGTAATTCACTTCGGCCGTATCGGGCGTCTTCAGATATTCGGGCACCAGCGAAAACGTCTCGCGCAAAACCTCGGGCTGACGCGTGTAGAGCACGCTGCAATCCATCGGCGTGAAGAGCCACTTGTGGGGATTGACGACGATCGAGTCGGCGGCTTCGACGCCATCCCAAAGCCACCGGAACTCGGGACAGATCGTCGCCGGTCCGGCATACGCGGCATCGACGTGCAGCCATGCGTTCTCGCGTTTCGCGATCGACGCAATCGTACGAACGGGATCGATTGCCGCCGACGACGTCGTCCCGACCGTGGCCACGATCGCACACGCGACGCCGCCGTTTTTTCGATCACGCGAGATCGCTTCTTCGAGCGCATCGACACGCATCGCCAGTGCGTCGTCGCCCGCGATCTTCACCACGCCGTCGATGCCGAAGCCGAGCGCGAGCGCGCCTTTTTCGATCGATGAGTGCGCGTGCTCGGAGCAGTAAACGCGCAATGCAGGCGCCGCGGAAAAGCCGCGTGTACGAATCTCCGGAGCCGATTTTTCGCGCGCCGCGGCCAGCGCCAGGAACGAATTGATCGACGCCGTGTCGTTGATGATTCCGAAGAGATCGTGAGGAAGTCCGAGCGCGTCGCGAAGCCAGCCAAGGGTGACCATCTCCAGCTCGGTCAGGGAGGGGGACGTGCGCCAGATCATCCCGTTCGCGTTCAGCGCGGCGGTGAGCAGTTCCGCCAGGATGCCGGCCTGCGACGCGGTGTTGGCGAAGTAGGCGAAGAACGCGGGATGGTTCCAATGTGTGATGCCGGGGATGATTTTCGATTCGACGTCGGCGAGCAACGCGTCGTACGGCCGGCCGGTTTGGCTCGGCTCCCCAGCGAACTGTTTCGCGATGTCGCCCGGCTGCACGCGCGACAGAACGTCGTAGCGATCGACGCCGTCGAGGTAGTCGCCGATCCAATCGATCAGCTTGTGGCCGGCCTCGCGAAACTCATCACTCGCCGGATCGAGTTTGGGCATGCGGCGCATCTTGGCCGCCCCGCAGCGAATTCGCAAGCATCAGAAAAACGACGAAGGTGAGCGGCATCGTGACCTGCTCCGTCAACCGTCCCCACGACGTCTGCACATGCCAGTGCAGATCTTGCGGCGTGGCCAGGTAGGCAACGACATAGAAGGCAAGCTGGACGAATGCGACCAGGAACACGAAACGCTCATCGTGCCGCGCTGCCGCCGGAGCGATCAGAATCGCGGCAAGGATGGCAATCCAGAACCAGGGCGCGTGAAGGTTCGCGAGCAGGTAACCGAGAATCTGATGGGCCTGTGGCAGGCGCGCGATGAGACGCGAGACGGCAGACCCGCCGGCGATGTCGGTCGGCAACACATGGATGAGGCGCAAAAGAAGCCAGGGTGCTGCGAGCGCGTACGCTGGCCAGAGTCGTGCCGCGATCATCAGGCGGCGCATGCGCGATGTCTCGCCACCGCGAAACCAGGAGATCGCGGCAACTGCAATCGTCACCGCCACCAGCAGTGCCAGTCCTTCGTTCTTGCAGTTCGCGGCGAAGCCGAGCATCAGCGCTCCGTGGCGCCAGGCGGGCGCATCATCCTCGTCGCGAAGGGCCGCACGAACGAAGAGAACGCCGGAGCCGCCAAACGCGATGAGCGCGCCCTCCGCGAGTCCGAAGTACGTGCTCACCGCGCGGGAGGCAAGCGCGAAGCCGAGGAGCGATGCGAAGAACGGCGACGTCTCGCGCGCGGCAAGTCCGCGAACGATCAGCACTGCCGCGACGCCCCAGGCCACACAAAGCAGTCCGAGCCAGCGGTCGCTCCAGCCGCCGTTGATCATGGCGACGAAGTCGAAATTCAGCGGGACCAACAGCGGATAATCGGTGTGGGCAAACCAGTTCCAGCGGCTGCCGAGGAAGTGCCAGTCGATTCCGGAGGCTTCGAGAAAGACGCGCGCTTTGAGTCCCCAGATCGCCCAGAAATCCCACTCCCAGAGCGGGGCCAGCGTGGCGTAGAGCGCGTAGCCGGTCAATGCGAACAAGGTCACGACGTCGAAGACATGGGCATGAGTCGCAGGTTGCAGCTTGCCGGCTGCTGCCCGCCGCTTCGCGAGGATCGACGCAGCGCAGAAAATGGCGAGCGCGGCGAGAATGACGGCAGGCAGGGTCCACCGCAGCTTCATGACCGAAAGCGCGAGCAGGATGAGAAAGATCGCGCCACTGCCATACAGGAACGACACACCAATCAACAGCGGTCCGCGGGCGCGGCGATCGACGGCAAGCGTGACCGGCAGCCCAAGGACCGTCATGCTGAGGATGGCAAGAAGCGGGGCGGTCATCGCTGCGATTCCGGATGGATCGCTGCGGCCTTGCCGCCGGCCGGCGGTGCTCCGCGGATTGGCCGCAGCAGTGTTCCCCGCTCGCCCCGCCAGACGACTTCGGACGGCATCCGGACGTTCACTCGAAACGCAGCGATGTAGCGCGCGGCGCGAAAGTTCTCCGGAACCTTCTCGTTTTCGGGCGTTACGAGCGGCAGAACCTCGCGGCCGGCAAGGAAGTAGCTGGCGCGGTAGTACGCGTACACGTAGCCGTTGTTCCATGACATCCGCGGAATGACGATGGCGATCGTGTCACCGGGTTGTGTGTGCGCGCGAACGCCTTCGAGAAAACGCGGATAGAGAGGCAACGGACTGTCCGGAGCCTCGCTCAAGGCGCGCGCGGACGGCTCGCGATCGATGAACAGAATCTGCAGCATGCCCGGCTCGATGGACACCACAAGCAAGGCGAGCAGAGCGAGGGCGGGAAGAACACGGCGCAACATCGAACGCGATTGTACGCAGGTTGCGCGAGCGGCAAGCGCGCCGCTAACTCGCGCCGCGTCCCGAAAGAACCGCGGGGATCGTTCGGAGCAGGATCTTCAGGTCGAGCGACGGTGACCAGTTGTCGATGTACTGCAGGTCGAGCTGCATCCAGCGGTCGAAGTCGACGTTGTTCCTGCCCGACACCTGCCACAAACACGTCAGGCCCGGCTTCATCGACAAACGGCGGCGGTGCCAGCGGTGATAGGCGGCCACTTCCTCCGGGATCGGCGGACGCGGACCGACGAGGCTCATGTCGCCTTTGAGCACGTTCCAGAGCTGCGGCAACTCGTCGAGCGAGAACTTGCGGAGCACGCGGCCGACAGCGGTAATGCGCGGATCGGACTTCGCCTTGAACACGGGCCCGGTCATCTGATTCAAATGCGTGACTTCGCCGCGCCGCTCGTGCGCATCCTCGAACATCGTCCGGAACTTGAAGAGCATGAAGAGCCGTCCGTTGAGACCCATCCGCTCCTGCTTGAAAAGAACCGAGCCGGGCGACGAGAGTTTGATGGCGATCGCGGCGATCGCGATGGCCGGCAGCGACAACGTAAGCAGAATCATCGAAACGGCGATGTCGAGCAGGCGCTTCAGTGCGAGCTGCGACTCGTTCGATGGCGTCGTCGTGAAGGTGAGGAATGGGATCCCTTCCAGCTCCTCCAACTCGATGCGGGCCACGCGGTTGGGGAAGAAGTTCATGGCCACGCGGGCGCGGATGCCGAGCTCTTCGCACATCAGGAAGATCTGTTTCATCTCGTCCAGCTTCTTGCGCGTGACGGCGAACACGATCTCATCGATTGGCTCGGCGAACTGACCGCCTTCGAGCAGCCGGCGCAGATCGGGGACGCTGCCGTAGACGCGGAAACGCGCCCATCCGTTCGAGAGCCGGTGCCCGTCGGAAACGAAGCCGAGGATTTTGTAGCCCCAGTACTTGTGGCCTTCGATCGTGCGCGCCACTTCGATCGCCCGCCGGCCCGTGCCGACGATGAGAATCGTTCGATAGTTCAAACCCTTCGCGCGAACGTAGCGGGCAATGATTCGCACCACGATCTTCTCGAGGACCAGCAGCAGCGCCGCAAGAACGCCGAACAGAACGAACCAGGCACGCGACAATTGGCGAAGCGGAACCAGGTAGGCAATCGTGGCCAGGATGGCGTTGCCGAAAAAGACGACGCGAATGGCGGTCAGCGCCTCGCGCAGCAGCGGAATCGTGCGATGGCTGTGATAGCTGTGGTACGTGAAGAGAAGAACCGACCAGAGGATCAAGACGACTGGGTAGATCTTGATGTAGTCGCGAAGAGGAAAAAGGCCGGTGGGAAAGTGCTCCGGCGAAAGCCGCGGCAGCACGACGTCACGGACGAAGAACGCTGCAAAAAAAGCAACAGTCGTGAGGGCCAGGTCGGCGACATAGACGACCCTCGCGATCATGCGCGCTTTCTCTTTGAGCATCTAGCCTCTTGCCTCGACGACGACTTCTTCTCGAATGTAACGCACTACTGGCTGACCGGTATACGGAAATCGCCTCGAAGCCGTCTACGGCAATTTTCAGCGAACGATTTCCGCAAAAAGCCGTTCGTACGCATCGGTCACAGGCGTCCAGCCATACTTCTCGGCCGCCCGAGCCCGCGCGGCAATCCTCATCCGCGCCTGCAATGCGGGCGAATCGAGACATTCCTGAATTGTGCCTGAGAGCGTCTCGACCGGACGCAGTTTGAAGTAACCGACAGCATCCCCTCCGACTTCCCGGTTCTCCGGCGTGTCATGCGCCAGCACGCAGCCGCCCGAAGCCATCGCCTCAATCATCGCCGGATGCGTCCCCCCCACCTCCGTCGCCTGAATGTAGATGAGCGCATTGCGCTGTAGCGTCCGGTAATCGGCTCCGAACAGCGCGCCGGGAAAGAGGATCTGCGGCGACGCATGCCGATGAAGCTCCGCTTCGAGGTCGCGCGCGTACGAGGCGGAGCCGAGCATGATGAGTTTGGGGGGTGGGGTGTTGGGGGTGGGGAGTGGGAGCGAAGCATCCAGAGACTGCCGGATGCCGCAGTTGAGCAAGTCGGCGTGGAGCGCGTTTCCAGCCGGCGCGTTGCTTGCAGACTCAGCTCCCACTCCCCACCCCCCACTCCCCACACCCTCGTACGCCCTCACCACTTCCAACGGATTGTTCTCCGGCTCGAAGCGGCTCACATAGAGGATGTAGTTGCCGGGCTCGACGCCGAGCCGGTCGAGGACATCGCTGTCCTCTTCGACCGGAAATTCGGCGCCGTATGGAATCATCACCGGCTCGATGCCGTAGCGGCCGCGGTAGTAATCCGCGATGACGTTCGCGTCGGCGACGACTGCCGAGGCGAAGAGGGCGGAGAACGATTCACCGATGGCGTAGACCGCTTTCCCGAACACGTTCCACTTGCGGCGGTGACGCTCGATGCCATCAACGTTGATCGCCACCGGAATCCGCGCCGCACGGACCAGCGGCAACACGAATGCGTTGGCGGCGTTGCACAAGAGGATCACGTCGAAATCGCGGCGCAGCGCGTCGAGCGCCGAAAGAAACGTATGGCTGACGGTCTCGAAGTACTTGTGGCGAAGAGCGGGAAGGACGATGCGGTGGACT
>DATAMS010000282.1:0-4267 GCA_036260495.1 Thermoanaerobaculia bacterium | reverse complement strand
ACAAGCGGACGGAAGGCTGAAGGCGCGAATGGCGGCGCTACCCATTCTCCGTCCGCTCGCGTATTCTCGCCGCAGACCATGTCCTACTCCGTGACCACCCTTGACGGCGAGCGCAAACCGCGCCGCCTTCCCGCGCGCGAGCTCGATCCGTTGGAAATTCGCATCCTCGGCTGCCTGATGGAAAAGCAGCTCGCCACGCCCGAGTATTATCCGCTCACGCTCAATGCGCTCGTTGCGGCGTGCAATCAGAAATCGAATCGCGAGCCGGTGATGGAAGTGGGAGAGCGCGACATTCAACGCTCGCTCGACCGGTTGCAGGACGAGAAGCTCGTCTGGAAAGTACTCGGCGGCCGGGCCACGCGCTGGGACCACAATCTCGATCTCACCTGGCATCTCGACCGTCCCGCGAAAGCGATTCTGGCGCTGCTCTTCCTCCGTGGCGCGCAAACGCCGGGCGAGTTACGCGGACGGAGCGACCGGCTTCACGGTTTCGAGACCATCGATGATGTCGAAGCGATGTTGCAACGACTGGGGCACGGCGATGACGCGCTCATTCACGAGCTGCCGCGCCGTTCCGGCCAGAAGGAAACGCGCTGGATGCATCGCCTCGGCGGCGCGTACGTCGAGCCGGTTGTCTCTGCCGAGGATGAGCCGGCACCTTCGGGCGCGCCGCTTTCCGTCCGCGTGCAGCGGCTGGAAGAACAGGTCGCGACGCTGATGGGCGAACTGCGCGAGTTGAAGGTGAAGCTGGGCGAGTGAGTACGGTCCGGGCATTTAAGGCTCCGACACCCCACACCCGACGCCCGACACCCTGAAACTCCCTTGACCTTTCCCCGTAATGTACTAAATTAGTAGTACAAGAGGACAGCATGGCCGCACCCATTACCATCGATGCACATGACCGAACGCCGATCTACGCGCAACTCGAGCGCGGCATTCGCGTCGCCATCGCCACGGGACGGATGCGGCCGGGCGATCAGTTGCCGACCGTTCGTCAGCTCGCCGTCGACCTTCGCGTCAACGCAAACACCGTGGCCAAGGTCTACCTCGCGCTCGAGCGCGAGGGCGTCGTCGTCACGCGGCGCGGTGTGGGTACGTTCATCGCCGAGTCGGTGCCGAAGGCGTCGCATGCAGGACATCGCGAGCGCCACCTGGCCGCCCACATCGACCGCTTCCTCACTGATTCCGCAGCCCTCGGGTATTCGCCGCGCGAAGCGATGCAGCAGATCGCGCGGCGACTGAAGGAAGGAGAAAACTAATGTTTCCAGTCGCAGCAATCGCCAGCCAACCACGTGTTCGTCCTCAGGGGCCGCGCATCAATATCGTCGCCGTGGCCGTTCTCGTCCTGCCGATCGTGATCGGATTGGCCGTCACGATCGCAACCGAGAACCCCTTCGGAGTCATCGGCGGTCTTCTGCTCGGCCTCGTTCTCATGCAGTCGCCGAAAGTGGCCAAGCAGTGGGAGAAAGCGGTCGTCCTTCGCCTCGGGCGTTTCATCGGACTGCGCGGACCCGGACTCTTCTGGATCGTGCCGTTCATCGACAGCGTCTCGTCGTGGATCGATCAGCGCGTGATCACGACGAGTTTCGCCGCCGAGCAGACGCTGACCTCGGACACCGTTCCGGTCAACGTCGATGCGGTTCTTTTCTGGATGGTGTACGACGCCGAGAAAGCCGCGCTCGAAGTGCAGCAGTATCAGGATGCCGTGAGCTGGGCTGCGCAGACCGCACTGCGCGACATCATCGGCCGCACGTCCCTCGGCGATCTTCTGCGCGGCCGCGAGAAGATCGAAGAGCTGCTCCAGGAGCTCATCGACGGCCGCTGCAATCCGTGGGGCGTGACCGTGCAGTCGGTGGAGATGCGCGACGTGATCATTCCTGACGCGCTGCAGGATGCGATGTCGCGCGAAGCACAGGCCGCCCGCGAGAAAGCCGCCCGCATCATTCTCGGCGAAGCAGAAGTGGAGATCGCCAAGCTCTTTCAGACCGCCTCGCTTTCGTACCACGACAACCCGACCGCGTTGCACCTCCGCGCCATGAACATGCTCTACGAAGGACTGAAAGAAAAGGGCGCGATGATGATCGTGCCGTCGACCGCCGTAGAGTCGATGGGCATGGGCGGGTTGATGGGCATGGCCGCGATGGCGCAACGCCAATTGACCGGATCGGCTCCCGCGGAGCCGGCCGCGTGAGAAAAACCGGTGGGCCGCCGATTGCGTAGCGTCGGCGGCACGCCGGCGTCATCGCCCGGCTCGAGTGGACTCTGCGAGCTGAAGGCTACGTGTATAAGTACAAACCGTGTGGCGCGAGATCATCGAAATCGCGGTCGGCGGTCCACAACATTGCGCCCGAAGTGATCGCAGTAGCGGCGATGATGGCGTCCCCGGCGCCAAGACGAGGATGGGCGGCGAGCAGGCGCGCGGCAAGTTCATAGGCCTCTCTTGTGGTTTCCAGGAATGGATAGGCGCGGAGTTTCTCTTCGTAACCTCTCCGTATAGACTCGTTGCGAAAGCCGCCGAGAAACTCGACCCAGATCTGGCCACTGACCGCCGCCTCGTTACGTGCCACGAGCATCCAGATCTTTTGCCCCATCGCGGCGTCCCGCTTGCGGTACAGGGCGATCCAGATACTCGTGTCTACGAGGACCATTGCCGCTTGCGCCGCCGGGCCTTGATCGCCTCCTTGGAGTGCGGGACCTTGTGATCGAATAGGTCTTCGAGTAGGGCGAGCCGTTTTCGCAGCGCGACGTAGTCCTGGAGCGAAGTGACGATGGCCTCGCTATAGCCCGGCTTGCCACTGATTTCCTTCGCCTCGCGAAGAAGGTCTTCGGTGATTGTAATCGTCGTCCGCATATGCATAATTTCTCACGATGTGATGCAGACGTCAATGTGACGGTGCATCAGATCACCGCAGTTTTTGCTCGGTCTTGACGTTACGCCACCGGCTCCGCGGCGGTGACGTCGTCGGGCTTCTTTCTCATGTCGAGGAAGAGGAGGCCGATGCCGATGCAGATGGCGGAGTCGGCGACGTTGAAGGCGGGCCAGTGGTGCGATTTGACGAAGACATCGACGAAATCGACGACGTAGCCGAGGCGGAAGCGGTCGATCAGGTTGCCGACGGCGCCGCCGAGAATCAGGTGCAGACCGGTCTGGAGCACGCGATCGGTCACTGCGGCGCGAAACGCGTAGGCGACGACGACGAAGAAGACGCCGATAGCGCCGAGGTTGAGGAGCAGAGGAACGAAGCGGGAGTCGGCGTTCGCGCCGATTCCGAATGCCGCGCCGGTGTTGCGCACGTGAACGAGTTGAAGAAAATTCGGGATCAGCGGAATTGACTCGTGCAGATCGATGCGCGAGGAGACGAGGAATTTCGTCCAGGCATCGGCGAGGATCACGATGACGGAGAGCGCGAGGTAGGGGACTCGTTTCAAACGGCGACGCCTCGCTTCTCTTCAATCAATTTGTCGAGCTCCACACGAAGACGGCCCAGAATCTCATCATACGTGTAGTGGCCGAGCGTCTCCGGGCCGCGCTTGAGATTCACGTACGTTGGCGCGCACCACATGCCGAGGTCGGCGTCGTCGGTCTCGCCGGGTCCGTTCACGCGGCAGCCCATCACCGCGATCGTGATGTCGTGCTCGCTCGCGTACTTCGTCATCTCTTTCACGTTCTGGGCGAGATCGATGAAGGCTTCGTTCTCGACGCGCGAGCAAGAGGGACAACTAATGATGTTCATCCCTGATTGTTCGAAGCGCGCTACGGAGCGGAGGCGGCCGTTTGCGATGTCTTCGAGGATTTTGTGGCCGACGGTGATCTCGTCACCTTTGTTTTCGAAGGGCAGCGTCAGCGAGACGCGGAGCGTGTCGCCGATGCCGCGCGTGATGAGCTGTTCGAAAGCGACGCGCGTCTTGATCACGCCGTCGGGCGGCATGCCGGCTTCGGTGACGCCGAGGTGGAGCGGAACGTCGGGACGGGCCGCGGCGAAGCGGATATTCGCGTCGATGACTTTGTTCGGATCGGAGTCTTTCAGCGACACGACGTATTGATCGAAGCCGAGGTCATCGAGCATCGCGCAATGCTCGAGCGCGGAATCGATCATCGGCGAGATGGAGTCTTCTTTCGGATACTTGTCGAGCTTTTCCGGATCGACGGAGCCTGCGTTGACGCCGATGCGGATCGCGCAGTCATGCGCGCGCGCGACATCGACGAGGTACGCAACTTTGGCGGTGATCGGCTTGTCGCGCTCGATGTGGTAGAGGTGGCCGGGGT
>DATAMS010000079.1:0-2730 GCA_036260495.1 Thermoanaerobaculia bacterium | reverse complement strand
GCTTTGGTTCTGGATTGGTACGCACGCCCATTACGACAAGATCACTTGATCCCGTTTCGTGGTGGGGAGTGACGAGCCACTCCCCAGCTAACCTCATCCCATCATTCCGCCGGCGACCATCCATGGCGTTCCGAAGCGGTCCGTCAGCATTCCAAAACCCTCGGCGAAGAAGGTTTTGCCGAAGGGCATTGGAGCGTTGCCGCCTTCGACCAGCAGATCAAAGGTGCGGCGTGCTTCGTCGCCGGTCGGATAGCCGATGGACACCGCGAAGCCTTTCATCGATGGATAAGGCGCTTTGTCCAGCCAGTCCGAGGCCATGAGGACGGCGCCGCCGGGAAGTTCGAGACGGGCGTGGATGACGAGATCTGCGGAGCCGGGCGGCATTTGCTCCGCGGCTGGTGACGAGCCAACCTTCATAAGATCGAGTTTGCCGCCGAGTGCCTTCGCGTAGAAGTTCATCGCTTCCGCACAATTACCGTTGAAGAGCAGGTAGCTATTGAGTTGGGCCATGTCGAAGTCCTCTCTTTTCTGATCTCAGTTTTCTTTGGCGATCTTTGTTGCGGTGAACGTGCCGGTGGAATCGCGCGTACCGGTTGCGACGACGCGATCGCCAATTTTTGGATCGGGATAGATGACTGTCGTCGATGCGATCTTCACGAGGAAGTCAGGAGCGGCCGAGCCAAGAGGGCCGCCGATCACCCACTGCGACGCGCTGATCGATTTCACGGTGCCGTGGATCTCCGTCGTATTGATGTCGTGCAGATCGAGCTTCAGGATGGCGATGGCGTCGTAGTTGTGCGCGGAATCGATCGTGGCCATCACCTGCACGGAGTCGCCAACCTTCGGATCGCCAATGATCTTCGTCTGCGCGTCGATCGCCACGGTCGTGTCTTTGCCGTCTTTGCCTGTGATGACCCACGATGACGTACCGGTCGATTTGACCGTGCCGCTGAGAATCGTCGTGGCCTGAATCGTGGGTGATGTGACCTGCACGCTCGTGGCGATGATCGCGCCCGACGCGAAGCGTGCGGTGACGTTGACGACCTGTCCGACGGCGAGGCCGCTGACGTCCTTGATCGCGACGAATGTGGGGAACGTGCTGCCGAAACTCGTGTTCGCGTCGGCGGTGATGGTGATGCCGAGGACGACGAAACGGGAGTGGGGGACATCGATCGAATCGATGGTGCCGGTCAGTTGGAGATCGGGCTGCGACTCGATGGTGACGAGCTGCGCGCGCAGTGCCGATGAGGGCTGCGTCGTCGGAGCGGTGTTGAGGAAGGCGGTGATCCGCGTGCCGGGCTTTATGTCGGCGAGCGATGCGGTTCCGTCGTGATCGCTCACGAATTTTGCGGCCGCGGTCTCGATGGTGATGGCGGGCGCGCTGCCGCTGTTGAGCGTGATCAGCGTTCCCTGAACGGCGGCGACGACGCCGCGTATCGAGGCGCCGGACATGAAGCCGATGCCGAGGGCGTCGTCAGTGGGATTGGATGGCGGTGTTGCGGCGCGATGCGTTCCGGCGGTCAAGGTAAGGCAAGTGGCGATGAGTGCGATGGCGAAAATGATTCTGGAAGTCGGGCGGGTCATTGGGGTCCTCGTTGACGGTGGAATTGTGGCATGAGTGTCATTCGATGGGGGGTACGGTTTCCCGCGGAGACGAGGGGTTTCTCCGTGTCCTCCGCGCCTCAGCGTGAAACGGCTTTATCCCAGCAATTCATCGAGGGTCTCATCCTTCTTGGCCCATAACCCATTCATCCACGCCCGTAGTTCATCGCGGACGAGGCCAGCGCTCGTCACCGATGCGTCGAAGAACTGCGCGGGCGGCTCGACGCGGTGTGCATCGATGATGATCCTCGGGACGCGGCCACTGACGAATTGCCACATCGTCACTTCGCCGTCGGGCGGGTAGGCGAGGGTGACGTCGTACATGGCGTCGAGCTGATCGCCGAGCGCGGCCAGGACGAAAGAGATCCCGCCGGTGCGCGGCAGCAACAAGTGGCGATAGGGCGAGTTCTGCTCGTCGTGCTTCGCCTTCGAAAAGCGCGTGCCTTCGACGAAGTTCAGCATGGCCACGGGAAAGTTGCGGTATCGCTGGCAGGCTTTGCGCGTGGTGGCCAGATCCGCGCCGCGCTTTTCGGGATGCTTGGCCAGATACTCCGGCGTGTAACGCCGCATGAACGGAAACTCCAGAGCCCAGCATGCCTGGCCGACGATCGGCGCCCAGAAAAGCTCGCGCTTGAGAAAGAAACGAATGAACGCCGCGTGGCCATGAAAGGCGCGGAAGAGCGCGAAGATGTCGACCCATGAAACGTGATTGCTGATGATGAGGTAGTGACCGTCGGGACGGATGTCGTCGCCGATGCCGCGAATCTCCCATTTGGTCGGCAGCATCAAGTCGAAGATGTCGTCGCAGCCGCGCACCCATCGCGTTCCCAGCCACGCCAGCATGAGAATCACGCGCGTGCGAAATCTGCTGCGCGGCGCGGTGATCTGGATGGCGAACTTGAGGATGCCGAGGAGGACGATGCAGGAGCCCCAGAACAGGGCGTTCAGGGTGAGGAGGAGGATGGTGATGACGCCGCGGATCATTTGGCGGGTGTCGCGTGTCGGGAGTCGGGGGTCGGAGAGGCGGGCGTGGGGAGTCGGGAGTCGGGGGTCGGAGATGAGGCAGCGCGGGATTTGACGGGCTGTGTTTTTGCGGGAGGCGCATCAAATCGACCGCTTTCCCCGACT
>DATAMS010000235.1:0-2891 GCA_036260495.1 Thermoanaerobaculia bacterium | reverse complement strand
ATGACAAAAACGATTGAAGCGCCAAGCTGACTGTCGAGATCAAGTTCTCTTCAACACCCGGGTTTCAGCCCGGGATGGATCTTGCCGATTCTCTCGATGAGCATTCCGGGCGCGAGGTTCCCTTCGCATTGAACGAGGCTCTCGGGAGAGGGATCTCACTTTAGGCTTGCCCGTGCTCCCAGAGGCCGTGCCACCGCCCCACCGTTCGTCCTCACGACCTCCCGATAAAACTTCGCGCTCTCTTTCAACGTCCGTTTGAGTGTGGCGAAATCGACGTGGACGATACCGAAACGTTTGGTGTAGCCGTGGCTCCATTCCAGGTTGTCGAGAAGCGACCAGACGAAGTAGCCGCGGACGTCGGCGCCTTGTTCGATGGCGCGGTGGATCGCCAGGATGTGCTCGCGCAGGTAGTGGATGCGCAGCGGGTCGTTGACCGTGCCGTCGATCGCAGTTGGAGGATCGTAGAACGCGGCGCCATTTTCGGTGATGTAGATCGGCGTCGGACCGTAGTTCTCCTTGAACCAGAGCAGGACGGCCGTAAGTGCAGGCGGATAGACCTCCCAGCCGGTCTCTGTGTAGATCGCGCCTTGCTGGCGGACGCGTGTGGCGCGCTCGATCGGATTCGTCGGATCGGCTTTCGTCACTGCGCGCAAGTAATAGTTGATGCCGGCGAAATCGATCGGCTGTTTGATGAGGTCGAAATCGGCGGCAGGGAAGTCCGGCCACGCTGCGCCGAACATTTCCTTCATCTCCGCGGGGTACGCGCCTTTGAATACGGGATCGAGATACTGGCGGTTCATGTACGCATCGGCACGGCGATTCGCGGCCAGGTCTTCTTCGCTTTGCGAGAACGGATATTTCGGCTCGAGGTTCACCACCAGCCCAACCTGATGCTTTCCCTCGGCGCGATAGACCTGCACCGCGCGGCCATGCGCGCGCAAAAGATTGTGCGTCGCGATCGGCGCTTCGAACAGATTGCGATGTCCCGGCGCCAGCGCGCCATGCAGATAGCCGCCATCGGTGACGACCCACGGCTCGTTCAGCGTGGCCCACCACTCCACCGTATCGTCGAGCGCTTTGTACGCAACGGACGCGTACTCGGCGAACCACTCGGCGACGTCGCGATTGAGCCAGCCACCGCGATCGTCGAGTGCTGCCGGAAGATCCCAGTGATAGAGCGTGGCCATCGGCCGGATGCCGGCTTCGCGCAGTGCATCGACGAGGCGGCGGTAGAAATCCAGACCCTTCTGATTTACGCGGCCGGTGCCTTCCGGCAGCACACGGCTCCACGAAATGCTGAAGCGGTAAGCCTGCATGCCGAGGTCGCGCATGATGGCGACATCGTCCTTGTATAGATGATAGTGATCGCACGCGATGTCGCCCGTGTCGCCATTCGTCATCAGGCCGGGTGTGTGGCTGAAGCGATCCCAAATGCTGGGGCCTGCACCGTCATCCTGCGATGCGCCTTCGATCTGATACGCCGCCGTTGCGGTGCCCCAGACGAAGCCGGGAGGGAAGCGGACATCGCTCATCGATTCATTCTCCTCATTGACAGCCACGCGAATTGTGAGTAGCGTACCGCAAAAATGTAAACGTTTACACGAATCGCGCTTTTCCGTTGACGGAGATCCGAAAAAACGGGAAGCAAACGTGATTCCGAGACTGCCAGACAACGGATCGAAAGCACCCATTCATCGACGAATCGCAATCCACCACTCATGCCGATTCCACGGGACGCGCGAACGACCAGACGCCGCAGCAACGCGGCGGCGGCGACGATCCATGATGTCGCGGCGCGCGCCGGCGTTTCGGTCGCCACAGTCTCACGCGTTCTGAACGGCATCGCCGTCGTTCGCGAAGAGACATCGCGCGACGTCCGCGCCGCGGCCAAGTTCCTGCGCTACGTTCCCAATGTTGCGGCGCGGTCGCTGAGCATCCGCCGCAGCCAGACCATCGGCATCGTCCTTCCGGACGTTCACGGCGAGTTCTTCTCGGAAGTGATTCGCGGCATCGATCTGGCGGCGCGGCGCGAGGGATACCACATCCTCGTTTCCGGCTCGCACAGCGATCCCGGCGAGATGCTGGAAGTCGTCGAGACGATGCGCGGCCGCGTCGATGGATTGATGATCATGGCGCCCGATGTCACGCTCGCTCCGATCGAGGAGCTGCGAGCGCGCGAATTGCCGGTCGTCCTTCTCAACGCCGCGGCCGGAACCGGCGACGCCATCACCATCGACAATTTCGGCGGAGCGCGCGCCGTCATGCGTCACCTGCACGACCTCGGGCACACTCACATCGCTTTCGTCTGCGGACCGCTGCATAACGCCGACGCGCGCGAGCGATTGCGAGGCTACCGGCACGCCATGCGCGGCCTGGAGCCGGCGGCGTTGCGCGCGCTGGAGTTTCAGGGCGCATTCACCGAGGAGTCGGGATTCGCGGCGGGGGAAAGGATTGCGGCGGCATTGCCGCGTCCGACCGCCGTCTTCGCGGCCAACGACTCGATGGCGGTCGGCGCGCTGGCCGCCTTTGCCACGGCCGGCATCCGCGTGCCGGATTCGATGAGCGTCGTCGGATTCGACGACATTCCGATCGCACGCTACGTCGCGCCGCCGCTGACGACGATGCGCGTCGACATCGCGGAGCTGGGCCGGCGCGCCTTCGCTCTTCTACTCAGCATCATCATCAATCCCGCCGCACACACGGCGCGGCGCGAGCGCGTGGCCACGACGCTCGTGGTACGCGGATCGTGCGGCGCTCCGAAACCGCAACCGAAACAATACGCGCAACCGCATCGTGCGGCGCGCGGCCGAAAAAGGGTTCCTGAAAAAGGAGAGGTGTCATGAGACGAACGTTTAGTTTCATAGTTGGAGTGGCTTTGCTGATGGCCGCGA
>DATAMS010000139.1:0-11908 GCA_036260495.1 Thermoanaerobaculia bacterium | reverse complement strand
CGCTACCTCGTCGTCTTCGGCGGATCGACGGCATCGACTGCGGAATCGCTGGCGGAGGCGCTGGCAACGAGCGGCGAAGCAATCATCGATTACACCTTTCTGCCGGACGCGCATCCGTCATTGTTCGACGCCGCATTTGGTGCGCGCCGGAAAATCGCAGGCTCGCTTCTCATTATCGAGACCGAGACCGCGGCGTCGATCGTTCGCGCGGTCGAAGCGGCGCTCAAAGGAACGCCGGTCGAGCTCATCGAAATGCGCCTCGCCGACGAAGGGCTGGCAGGCAAGGGCATCGCGCTGCTTGCGGGAACGCTGCACGACGTCGAGTACGCTGCGATCCTCGCAGCCAACGGAGTGGGCGTCGATGCGCCTCCGCCGCGCGGCTTCTCGCATCGCCTGATCGCCGCACCGCACGAGATTCTGGAGCGCGAGATCGCCGCGGTCACGCGATTCGATTCTGCTCCCCTCCTCGAGCTCGACGGGGAGGCCGGCTGATGCTTCTCGGGCGCGTCATCGGTCAGGTCGTGTTGTGCATCGTGACACCGGGACTCGAAGGCGTGCCGATGCTTCTCGTGCAGCCGCTCGACAAGACGCTAAAGCCGAAGGGAAAGGCGATCGTCGCCGCCGACGCCACGCGCATGGCCGGCCCGGGCGAGCTGGTCTCGTATGAAGGTGGACGCGAGGCGGCGATGGCTCTCGATCCGGCATTCGTGCCGGTCGATCACGCCATCCTCGCCATCGTCGACGGAGTCACCATCACATGATCCTCGGGCGCGTCATCGGCGAGATTCACGGCTCGATCAAGCACTCGTTCTACGAAGGTAAGAAGCTGCTGGTAATCGAAAAGACGTCGCCCACCGGCGTTTCCACCGGCGACTATCTCATCGCCGCCGATTCCGTCGGCGCCGGCTCCGACGAGCTCGTGCTCGTGCTCGACGAAGGCAACGGCGCGCGCCAAGTCTTCGACTCGAAAGACGGCCCGGTCCGCTCCGTCGTCGTCGGCATCATCGACGACATCGTCACCTGAGATCGCAGAGGTTTTCTCTGTGTCCTTTGTGTCTCAGTGGTGCATGCCTTTTCCCGCAACCTTCCAAAAACATGCAGACGCGCGAGGCGCCAAGACGTAAGTTCGAATCTCGTCGCTGATCCGAAAACTCGCAGCGACCCAGTGGGCGCACTCTAGCGCGCCAGCCCGTTGCGACGGCCGCGCAACGGGCATTTTCTTTTATCCGGTCCTTTGCATCTGATGCGCGACCAGCGCCAGATCGACCGTCGAGATGAGATCGTCCTGGATCTGCGAAGTCCTGATCGTGCGCACACGCGGCGGCGCGCGGCGGAGCGCATCGGCCGACTGCGTGACGACGAGCACGGCGACGTTTTGATCGTGCCGCGCTTCGATCCTGCGCACGAAGCTGATCGCAGCCAGCGCTGGCAACTCGACGACCAGGCCATCGACATGATTGCTGCCGGCAATTTCGACAGCGATCGTGTCGTCGTCGATCCTGCTCACCATGTAGCCGGCGGAGCGGAGCAGCATCGCGGTTTCCGATGCGCCGGGCTCAGCTCGCAGGAGCAGATGCGGTACGAGTTGGGTCACTGAATGCCGTCCTTTCCCGCGCCGTGCGCAGTAGCGATGTTGTTTGTGCGCAGCGAACCAGTCCGGCAAGCAGCGCAGGATGCACCGGCTTGATGAGGTAATCGTCGACGCCATATTTCAGCTTCGCTTCGTTCTGATAGCGCGTGTGCTTGTAGATGGCCGTCATCAGGGCGATGCGCGGATGGTAGTCAGCGTCGATCCTGCGGATGAAACGGGAGATCTCGAAGCCGTGCATCTCCGGCAGCAATCCGTCGACGAGGATGAGATCCGGCCGGGACTCACTGGCGATCCGGATGGCCTCGTAGCCGCCGCTGGCCGTCATGGCATCGATGTTCATGGCCCGGAACGTCTCCACCAGCGAGGCCCGCAGCTTTCGCTCGTCCTCGACAATGAGCACGGACGGCAAGGTTTCATCAACCGGAAAGTACAGAAGGTTGGGAACGGCGATCTCGGTAATGCTCATGGCTGCTACCCCTTTCGCTCGTGGACTCAGGGTAGGAGTGGGCCAGGGTCACTGCCATTTCCACGCAATCAGCAAATTTTCTTATCCGGTGCTTTGCATCTGATGTGCGACCAGCGCCAGATCGACCGTCGAGATCAGATCGTCCTGGATCTGCGAAGTCCTGATCGTGCGCACGTGAGGCAATGCGCGGCGCAGCGCATCGACCGACTGCGTGACGACGAGCACGGCGACGTTCTGATCGTGCCGCGCTTCCATCCTCCGCACGAAGTTGATCGAAGCTAGCGCCGTCAGTTCCACGATCAGGCCGTCGACGTGATTGCTGCCGGCGATCTCCACCGCGATGGTGTCGTCGTCGATCCTGCTGACCATGTAGCCGGCCGAGCGGAGCAGCGACGCCGTTTCCGACGCGCCGGGCTCAGCTCGCAGGAGCAGATGCGGTACGAGTTGGGTCACTGAATGCCGTCCTTTCCCGCGCCATGCGCAGGTAGCGATGTTGTTTGATCAGCGTTTTGACGCGGGCCACGATCTGCATCGTGTCGTCCGACTTCGGGATCACCCCATCCGCGCCGAACTCCTCCGCCTTTGCCGCCAACTGCGGCAGCGGCAGCCCCGAAAAAAGAACGACCATGGCGTCTGTTTTCCGGAGCAGTCGTTCCCGCCCCAGCCGGAAAAACGACTCGCCGGACAGCGCCCCGAAACTGAGATCGAGCAGAATGAGATCGGGATTGGCCTCCCGGATGACCAGCGGGAGCGTGATCATCGAGTCGTGCGTGGTGACGTCCAACCCTTCGATTTCCAGCAGTGCCTTCATCCCCGCGAGGATTTCGATCTGGTCGTCGACGATGAGCACCCGGCCGCGCGCATTGGGCGCGCTCATGGCGCCTCCGCCTGGACCCGGCGAACCAGCCCCGCTAGCAGCGATGCACTCACCGGCTTGATGAGGTAGTCGTCGATTCCGTACTTCAGCCGGGCTTCGTTCTGATAGCGCGTGTGTTTGTAGATTGCCGTCATCAACGCGATGTGCGGATGGTAGTCCGCGTCGATCCTGCGAATGAAACGCGAGATCTCGAATCCGTGCATCTCCGGCAACAACCCATCGACGAGAATGAGATCCGGCCGGAGGTCGCTGGCGATGCGGATGGCCTCATACCCCCCGCTGGCCGTCAGCGCATCGATGTGCATGGCCCGGAACGCCTCCACCAGCGAGTCCCGCAGCTTCCGTCCATCTTCGACAATGAGCACAGACGGCAGCCAATCATTCGCCGGGATGTAAGGAAGGTGATCAACTGCCATTTCCGCGACACTCATAGTCAGAACCCTCTTTCGCTCAAAGACTGGACACCACCAGTCCAAGAGGGTTGCCACGGAGATGCGGTGAGCTAAGTCATTGCTAGTACAGCACAAAGTCCGATCCGGAGACGCATTCGTCCCGTGCGGATTTCGGAGAAGTGTTCGGAATTGGGACGGTGCGCTGTGAGAGAGGTCAGGTCGAAACCGAAACTGACGAGATCTCGGATGAACCTTCTGTTCGATGCAAGCGGTCGTCAGTTTCCGTTTCGACCTGGCCTGGCCAACTACTTGACCTTCGTTCCCGCTGGGACGCTGGCATCGACGCTGAGCAGCGAGGGTTCGCCGTCGATTGAGGCGGCGAGGACCATGCCGTTGGATTCGACGCCCATCAGTTTTGCGGGCTGGAGGTTGGCCACGATGACGATCTTGCGTCCGACCAGTTCCTCGGGGGTGTATTTCGCGGCGATGCCGGCGACGATCGTGCGTTCTTCATCGCCGGTGAAGACGGTCATCTTCATCAGCTTCTTCGATTTCGGGACGCGTTCGGCGGCGCGGACGTCGGCGACGCGCAGGTCGATCTCCATGAACTGATCGATGCTGATCTTCGCAATGTCCGGCGGTGCCGCTTGTGTCGTTTCGATCGGCGCTCCGGCGTGAGGCGGCGGTGCATCGACGGGCGCCAACGGAGCCGGTGATGCTTGCGCTTCTGGTTTTGTCTCTTCCAACTTGGTTTCTCCTCCTGATCGCGCGGCACCGACGTACGCTTCGATGTCGATTCTTGGAAAGATTGCCTCGGCTGCGCGGACCGGCGCGCCGGTGGGCAGGCCACCCCACTTCAGCGCATCGGCGCCGATCGAATTGGGATCGCCGCCGAGCCGCGTCAGCGCTTCGCGCGTTGTCGAGGGCATGAACGGCGCCATCATCACCCAAATGATTCGCTGGGCTTCCAGCGTGTTCCAGAGGATGCGCGAGAGCGATTCATCCGCGCCGGTCTCTTTGAACTTTTTCCACGGTTCTTTGCTGACGATGTAGCCGTTGACGGCGACGAGCAGTTTCCAGGCGGCGTCGAGCGCGCGCTGAAACGCCAGCTCGTCCATCGACTTCAGATACTCCGGCACGATCTGCTCGGCTGCGCGCAGAAGCTCGTTCGATGGACACGCAGTCGGCGGCGTTTTGCCGCCGAAGTACGTGTCCGTCATCTTGATCGCGCGCGAAAGCGTGTTGCCGAGGTCGTTGGCGAGGTCGGCGTTGTAGCGGCCGAGGAAGGCTTCGTCGGAGTAATCCTGATCTTGTCCGAAGACCATCTCGCGCAGCAGGAAGTAGCGAAACGCGTCCGCGCCGAACTCGTCGATGATGTTGTACGGACGCACGACGTTGCCGAGCGACTTCGAGATCTTCTGATTGTCGCGAAGCCACCAGCCGTGAGCGACGATCTTCTTCGGCAGCGGCAATCCGGCCGCCATCAGGAACGCGGGCCAGTAGACCGCGTGGAAGCGGGTGATGTCCTTGCCGATGAGCTGCAGGTCGGCCGGCCAGTCGTGATCGAAGCGGGCGTGATCCGCGCTGCCGAATCCAAGCGCGGAAATGTAGTTCGTCAGCGCGTCCATCCAGACGTAAACGACGTGATCGGGATGGCCGGGAAAGGGAATGCCCCACGTGATCGCCGTGCGCGAAATGGAGAGATCGCGCAGACCCTGCTCGACGAACGAGACCACTTCGTTCATCCGCGTGGCCGGGTAGATGAAGCCGGGATTGTTGCGGTAGTGATCGAGCAGCGGCTTCGTGTAGCGCTCGAGCTTGAAGAAGAAGTTGCGCTCGGTGGTCATCTCGACGGGATGGCCGCTTTCGTCTTTGCCGTCGCGCACCTGATTGTCGGGAACGAAGGTCTCTTCGTTCTGGCAGTACCAGCCGGAATGCTCGCCGAGGTAGATATCGTCCGGCGTGCGCTCCTGAATGCGGCGGATCAATTCGAGCGCGCCGACCGTGTGGCGGTTCTCGGTTGTGCGGATGAAATCGTCGTTGCTGATGTCGAGCTTGTGCCACAGCTCGCGATGCTTGGCCACGACGCGGCCGGCCAACTCGATCGGAAGAATCCCTTCCTTCGCTGCTGCGCGCTCGACCTTCTGCCCATGTTCGTCGGTGCCGGTGAGGAACCAGACGTCGTCGCCCATCCGGCGGCGGTGCCGGGCAATGACGTCGGCCACGACGTTCTCGTACATGTGCCCGATGTGCGGATCGTCGTTGACGTAGTGAATCGCGGTGGTGATGTAGAACTTAGCCATCGAAGGGGCGGGATTGTAGCGCGGGAGCGCAAAGGCGGCGAGCACGGCTCTACGCCAGCGTGAAATCGATACGCAGCGTGAACAAAGCAATCATCCAGCCGAGGATTACGACGAAGGCAGTGGTGACTGCGCGATCGCGCGCGGATGTCCGGCAAACGATTGCCAGCCAGTAGAACATCGGGAAGTCGGCGAGCGCGTAACGGGCGAGCGATTGCACCGAGCCGGAGCTGAGCGGCACGGCAACCGAGAGCAGCGTGTAGGCGGCAAACGACCACTGGCGGCGAATCAGAAACGAAACGCCCGCGGCGATCATCAGCAGTCCTGCTGCGACATTCAGCGCCACGAAGTTCCACGGTTTGCTGACGACGAAACCTTTCGGAAGTCGCGAGAGATCGATGGCCGGCGACGACCCGCGGCCCCACAACGTCTGGGCGTGGACGAACGCCAGCGGATCCCCCACGCGAACGTACAGGAACGCAACGAATGCCGCGATGCCCATCGGGACTAGAAGCAGCCAGAGATGCCGTCGCGTCAGTCGCGCCGATCGTTGATAAGGCAAAAGCAGCAGCGCGGGAAGCAGGCAGATGCCGATGACTCTCGTCGCGCTGGCGAGACCGGCCGCGATTCCGGACGCCCACCAACGCTCGCGCGCCGCGGCGAGAAACGCGCCGGCGGAGAGCAGCAGGAAAACCGACTCCGTCATCGGTAGCGAGAAGAAGTAGCTGGTCGGAAAAAGGGCGATGTACCACGCGGCGCGTTCGGCCTCTTCATCCGACAGTCCGAGCGTGCGGCCGGCCGCTGCCACCGCGAGGAGCGCGAAGAGCAGGGCCGCATTCGAAACGATCATCGCGATGATCGGAAATCGAGAGCCGCCTCCACCCAGCGCGCGGATCAGAAGCGGATAGAGCGGAAAGAACGCCCATGTATTTTTCGGCGCGCCGTCGGGCGTCTTTGATTCGTAGCCGCTGATGGCGATCCAGCGATAGAACCAGGCGTCGCCAACCATGGCCAGCCGCGAGAGCTCGGGCAACACGCGGCCCGCGGAGATCGATGCCTGCGTTCGCCAGAGGTTGGAGTACTCCTTCCGGATGAACGCAATCTGCGACCCGAGGATGAGCAGAAGAATGACCAGCCCTCGGCTGACCGCGAACGCAAGAAGAACGCTGCCCATCGTCCGTCGCGGCATGCGATCGATTCTCTCATGGCCATCGCGCGCTTCGACGATCAGGTGTTGCAGCGTGTTCCCTTCGATGTGGACGCGATCTTGCGAAAAGAGCAGGGTATTCGGAAGTGAGTGCACGGGGCGATAGCGCTCGAATTTCGCTCCGCGGTCCTATTTCTCCGTCGAGTCGGACGGACCTCCGCGATCACCTGGGCGAAGACGGTCCGTCTCGCCGGGTCAGATGGGCCTTCTGCTACGTCTCCGTTTGAGCGCTTGCGCGAATCCGCAGACCGCAAGAAGAGTTACTCCCACACCGGTCGCGCGCGCTCCCTGGGTATATTCATCGGTTACGTAGCGGAACACGAGTTGTCCCTTGCCGGGCGGGATGAAACAGCCGAGAAATGCTCCATTCACGATGACCGGTGGTTGTCGTTGACCGTTCCAGTAAGCGCGCCAGCCGGGCCAGTTCACGTCGCTACTCACCAGAAGGTTCCAACCATTGCTTGTGACGTCAAGGGAGGTGTCATTCGCGCCATATCGAATGACGTGAACGAAGCCACCTGCGAGCCTGCGGTTTGGCTGAGTTAGTGTCGGTGCCGCTTTGAGGATTCTTGCGGGCACGTGATCGACGAGGGCGTCGATCCCAAAGTCTCGGATCTGCTTCGAGCGCCCGACGGCTTGATCGAAGGAAGGCTCGACGCTGAAATGTGGGACGAGAAAGTAGCGAGGAAGGACACGGGTGTTCTGCAGGATCGTTCCGTCCGTGCCCCTGTAGATCGCGACAAATCGTGGGTCACTTAGCGATTGGTCCGGGGGCACGTAAATGTACTTGATATTGAGGAAGTCAAAGAATGGTTGTGAGGCGTCGCGAAGGACTTGATCGTAGCTTGCGGGATCAGCGTTGAGATAGCCCTTCATGAGCCGCATGTAGTGCGCGTGTTGAACGGGATCAGTGGTCTTGATGTCCTCTATACCGTAGTAGCCGGGAGTATCCGGAAGAAATGACCATCCCCAGGCTGCGAAACGAAATGGCCGCTCAGCATGCTGAAGTGTTGCGATCGCGCCGGTGACCGGGTACACGTCCTCTGGTTGGCTTGACGGGTTGTAACCATAGGTCGCGACAGCGAGATCCGCGAAGACGAGAAGTGTGGCCGCAATGCCGATGAGCCACTCAAAGCGGAGCGCGCAGAGCACCAGTATCGTGGTGACAAGTGGTACCACGAGTTGGGTCACGCCGAGCGGATCGTGAAGGAATGCGGGATGCCGCAGTGCGTAGATCGCCGCGAATGCGGCCAGCACCAGAATCAGTGCGGTGCCGATTTGCCGGCGCCGCTCTCCCAGCATAGCGGCATCCACGGTGAGCGCGGCGGCGATGCATACGCCCAGATTCCAGAAAATGCGGAGGCGCTGGTGAATGCTGATCCCTGCGAAGGGGATTACGCGAACTAGATCGCGCCACACCGGCGCCTCGGCGAACGTGAGAAGACTGAACACCATCAATCCCAGGGCTATCAGGAGCGGTCGGCGCCGGGCGGCGAAGGGTGCAGCAAGCGCCAGTGCCAGCGTTGCTAATCCGGCGTAACTCGATGCGACTTCACCGTAGTCGTTGAGCACAGCCGGATGAGAGCCTCGCGGTGGTGTGTAGGTGCCGTTCGCTGGAGTTCCCAACACGTTTGGAGTGATTAGCGGAAGGAGCCATTCTGCGCTCAAGCCGTGATCGGCGGGATTTGCTTCACGCGACTGAAACGCCTGATATCGCGGTGTCTCGCGTAACGCGCGAAGCGTCGGGAACCAGAAGAACGCGGTGAGAAGCATGGACATGATGAACGCCGACGCGATGAGCGCGAGCTGCCGCACTGTCGCAAGAGGTGAGTGCTTTGCCGTGGCGCACGTAAAGACCGCGAAAAGCATCGTGACAATCCACACCCAGAGCGCGGACTCAGGGTGACCACCTAGCGCACTGAGGCTTAGGCCAATTAGGAGCACGGTATACGAACGGGCCCGCGCCTCGCGCACGAGCTCCTGCACGCCGACGAGGCAAAGGGGCAGCATCATCGTTGAGAGTCCCAACGGAAACAGGAGCCAGACGATGTGGAAGGAGCAGAACGTATAAGCGACTGCGCCAAAGATCGCGCCGCCTATGCCAATCTCCCAGTTTCGCAGAAGGACGAACGTAAAGAAGGCGACCAGGAAGAGGCGGAGACACGCGGAGAGCGTAAACGCTTTGCCGAGCGGCAGAAGTAACCCGAGGAGTGTGAATGGGTGGAAGATCGCGGTCTGCTGGTTGGCGAGCAGTGGTGCTCCGCTTGCCGACATTCGATTCCAGAGCGGTGCCTCACCTGAGCGCAAGATGTCGCGAGCTACGCGTGACCACGGTGCGATCTGTGTGAACACAATGCCGGTGTTGGCATTTACTGCCTGCCGTCCGGTCGCCTTCCAGGGATAGGCAACGAATGCTAAGTTGCCCGGCACATCGACGCGCGGCGTGAACAGTGTCGTTCCTTGATAGGCAGCGCAAACGAGCCAGAGCGCGAGCGCTAAGCGCCATGGCACGGGTTCAAACAATCGGTTCCACGCCGCGACGATCGTGGCACTTGCAAGAAGGAACAATCCAATCGTGAGGATCGTCATCGCGCGGCAGTATACCTTCGTCGTCCAGCCACTTTCGCAGGGGCCGCTTGCCCGCCTTGGAAGAGATCAAAAAGCGGTTAAGTGATTGCAGTCGACAGCCCATTGAATCGACGCGGTCTCGCACGACCATGGTCAGCCATGAGTTGTCTGATTTCGGCCGGATCGGTGATCACGAGTCTGCGCATTGCAGCCATGCGCCCGATTCTCGCATCCCGACCCGGCCGACTTTCACTCAGAGGTCCTACGGTTGGTCCGTTGCCCGACCGCTCTCTCTGGCATTCCTTTTTACGCGGAGAAAGGCCCGCCCGACAAGCTGCCGTGTGAGAGGCCGTATCCGTTTTCCGAAAGAGAGGAAGTGCAGGCGCTTGAGGGGAGCGAAGCAAGTCGGCAGGTTCAAGAGAGGATCGGAGGGCAGCTTTGCGGTACGGAGAATGCTCATAATGACGACTTGAGCCTGGCCGCCGTTGAACGCGCGGTTGTCGCCTGAGTCTTTCGGCTGACACAGCGGGTGAATGACCTTTTCGCCAGACGTTCGAGAGTGGCAGCCTGAACCGGCTTGCCGCCTCGAACCATAAGAAGGGCGGCTCACCCTCACAAACTCCGTTTGCGCGTTCGCCGGACGCTCGGGGCGCGGTCGACCGTAGTCGTTGCCTCATCGTCCACATAGTGAAAATGACTACTGTCAGCATACCTCCGATGAGCAACTCGATCCCGATTTCATACTCGCCGCGACCTACTCCAACTGTGCGCTTGGCTCGGTAAACAGATCCATCACGGGCTGGGGCTTTTGCTTTCTTCGGATGAAACCAAAAATACTGCACCAACGTCTCCTCATACCGATATTGCCAAACGTTGCCGCGCCACCGAGTTCATCAAATCGTTCGCAACCGTCGTCATCTCCGGCGGAGCATACGTACCAGCCACCGCCATGGAAGGGACTATTTCATCATCTGACGCGAATATCTGAGCGGTGATTGGGGGAAGGCTATTGGACTGCTGCTCGTATATCCGCGATGTGTTCTATCTTGATAACGGTGACAAGGGGAGTGATGGTCGGATCGGTGAAGGTAGGGCTTGACAGGCCAAGCACGTTGAAAGCTTCCACGAGTCGATCGCGGAGTTCCTGAACGTGCACCTTCCTAATCTGTATCCCGCCGATGCACTGGTTCTGCAGGGTGAGCGTCTGGCACAGCGACGGGTCCGTGTATGTTGCCGGCGGCCAACCTGCGGCGTGGCGCACGATGTCGATCGCTTGTCGAAGCTGGACCACGTGGATCGCACGGACGACTGTTTGGTAGCGAATGAGACTCGGATCATCAAATACTACTGTCGTTGCCAGGTCGACGTTGCTATCGCCGGAGAGAGATGCACCGTCCCAGGCGAGCACCTTGTACCGGTATGCCACACCAGGCTGCAGGCTTCCGTCGGTCAACGGACTTTGCACCGGATACGCGCTGATTTGCACCCATCCGCCCGTATCCGCGCGGCGATATACGTGGTAGCCGGTGACACCCGTAGTCGAACTAGGAGTCCACGACACCAGGATTGACGTCGTACTCAACGTCGTCGCTCTCACGCCGGCGGGAGGATTCGGTGGTGCGGCGCCGGCCTGCGTAATCGTGAATTGCTGATCGTGCACCGTGACCGTGCCCGTGCGGGTCGCGCCTGTGTTCTGCGCGACGGCGTATGACACGACGCCATTGCCGGATCCGCTTGCACCGGCGGTTACCGTGACGAACGATGCATTGCTCGTGGCCGTCCACTCGCACGGCGTACTGCCGGCGACCGTCAATGAGCCATTGCCCGCACCGGAGGCATAGCTCGCCGATCCCGGCGTGAGCAGGCTTGGGCACGCTTCGTTCTGCATGACCGTCACGGCGGCAACAGGCCCGGACTGACCCGCAGCTGTAATCGTCCCGGACCGGCTACCGCCCGAGTTCGGCGCGACGGAGTACGAGACCGTCGCGTCGCCCGAACCATCGGCCGGGGTAGTAATCGTGATCCAAGACGAATCGCTCGTCACCGTCCAGCCACATCCGAGCGTGGTGGTTAACGTGACCGAAAAAATGCCGCCAGATGACGATACCGTCTGCTGAGCCGGCAAAGCGGTGTAGGAGCACTGCGGGGGAATGGCTACAAGGGTAAACTGTTCCCAGGAGCCGATTGCCGTCCGGTTCGCGTTGAGAAGGCTCGTAGCGCCTCCTCCGTCCTCCGCGACGAAGTAGTGACCATCGCTGGATTGCAGTGCGATTACGTCGGTCGGACCGATGGCGCCAGTGCCATTTTGCTTGAAGATCTTGAACTGCTCCCACGCCAGATCGTGGTCCGAGGTCGCGTCGACACCGCTGCCACCGCTGTTCTGGGCCATAAGGTAGTGGCCGTCATGCGTCAGAATGTTTATCGTGTCGCCCGAGAGAAGGCTACCGCCGTTTTGGTCAATGATCGTCAATTCTTCCCACGGTCGCAGCCACGGTGCACCGACGTGA
>DATAMS010000233.1:0-3972 GCA_036260495.1 Thermoanaerobaculia bacterium | reverse complement strand
GCCGATCCGATGGACCTTCGCTACAACATGATCAACTGGGTGCATCGCGCGCAACGCGGCTGGTCGTACGGCGCGGCGGTCATTGATCCGCGCACCGGCGAGATTATCAAAGGCAACGTCACGCTCGGATCGCTGCGCATCCGCCAGGACGTGATGATCGCCGAGGGTTTGATCCCGCAGTTCGATGAGCTGCATGACAAGGCGCTGGCCGATCTCGATCCGATGACGTCGCCGTCGGTGATGGCGCTCGCGCGCATTCGCCAGCTCGCCGCGCACGAGACGGGCCACACGCTCGGTCTCGATCACAACATGGCCGCCTCCAGCTACGGCCGCGCCTCGGTCATGGACTATCCGTCGCCGTACGTGAAGATTACCGATGGGAAGCTCGATCTCTCCGATGCCTACACGAAGAGCATCGGCTCGTACGACAAGTGGGTGATCCGCTACGCCTATTCGCAGTTTGCGCCGGGCGCGAGCGAGGAGCAGGAGCTCGATCGCATCGTGCGCGAGGCGCCGCTTTTCATCACCGACCCGGAATCGCGTCCCGTCAGCGCCGCGCATCCCGATGCATCCGTTTGGGATTCGCCGGGCAACAACGTGGCGATGCTGCGCCACGAGATCGAAGTGCGCCGCATCGCACTCTCGCAATTCGGATTGCGCAACATTCCGATGGGGACGCCGCTGGCGCAGCTCGAAGAGATGCTCGTGCCGCTCTATCTGCATCATCGCTATCAGCTCGAAGCAGCGTCGAAGTCGATCGGCGGACTCGATTACCGCTACAGCGTCAAAGAGGAGGGCGGCTTGGTACCGACGCCGACGCGGCGCATCGTTCCAGCGGCAGCGCAGCGCGATGCGCTCAACGTCGTGCTGTCGACGCTCGATCCAGCGTTCCTCGAGATTCCGCCGCGCATCCTCGCGCTGATACCGCCGCGAGGGAATGTCGATGTCACCAGCAACACGGAGCTGTTCGAGCATCGCACGACGCCGGCGTTCGATCCGGTGAGTGCAGCGATGGCTTCGGCCGACATCACGCTCGCTGCACTGCTCGATGCGCGTCGCGCCGCGCGGCTCGTGCAGTATCACGCCGAGGATCCTGCGAATCCCGATTTCAACGAGGTCGTCAACGACATCATCGCGACGGTCACCAAACGCGAGAGCGGCTACCGCGGCGCGATCACGCGAGCGTCTGCACGCCTGACCGCGACTCGGCTCATGAATCTCAGCGCGAACGCCGACGCCGATCCGCAAGTGCGTGCCGAGGCGAGCGAAGGATTGCGCCGGCTGGCGGCGAAATTGAACGATGCCGGAGTTCGCGATGAAGCCGAGGTCGCGCACCGTCACGCCATGCGCGACGACATCGAGCGTTTTCTCGCTCGTCCGGATCAGCCGCGTGCTTTGCCGAAGTTGCCCGAGGTGCCACCGGGGCCACCGATCGGGGACTGAACTGACGCCGAAGACCCTTTAACCACAAAGACACAAAGGACACAGAGGAGTCATCTCCTTTGTGTCCTTTGTGCCTCTGTGGTTAAAGCTTTTTCAGACGTCCAACGGAGAGCAATCTCCCCTTTTTTTCTACAGGCAGTGGATTTTTGTGGACAGTAGTGGTCGGTAGTGGTACAAAGAGGCTTCGAAACACGAAAGTCAGAGCGGAAATGGTCGAGCCAGTCTTGATGGGGCATGCCCCGGCGAAGGTCGACGAGAAGGGTCGTCTCAAGATCCCCTCGAACTTCCGCAAGGTCATTGAAGAGCAGCACGGCTCCGAGTGCTTCATCACTTCGACCGACGGCGAGCGCGCTCTCATCTATCCGATGGCGGTCTGGTACGCGTTTCACGGGCGGCTTTCGAAAGTGCCTTCGTCATCCGTTGCAAAGGCCAAGTTGCTCGAGAAGGTGAACTACTTCGGTCACACCGGAACGATCGATCCGCAGGGGCGGGTGTTGATCCCGACGATCCTGCGCAACGTCGCCGGCATCACCGAAGACGTCGTCGTGATGGGGCACACCGATCACCTCGAAGTCTGGAACGGCGAAAAGATTCAGAAGCGGATGTCCGAAGCGCCGATGAACGCAGAGGACTGGAAAGAGTTGGAGTTGCACGGTGTGTGAGATGTCATGCACCAGTCGGTTCTTTTAAGCGAAATCGTCGAGTTTCTCCGTCCCGCGCGCGATGACGGAACGCTCGTCGATGCCACGATCGGGCTCGGTGGACACGCGGAAGCACTTCTCACGCGCTACCCATCGATCCGGCTCCTCGGCATCGACCGCGATCCGGCAGCGCTGGCTGCATCGGCAGCGAGGCTGGAGAAATTCGGAGATCGGGTGAGGCTCGCACAGGGCCGCCACGAGACGCTCATTGAAATCCTGAAGAAGCAGAAGATCGAGTCAGTCAGCGGACTTCTCGCAGACCTCGGCGTCTCGTCGATGCAGCTCGACGACGCATCGCGCGGATTCTCATTCCGCTTCGACGCGCCGCTCGATATGCGGATGGGGCCGGAGTCGGTGACGGCCGCGGAGCTGGTCAACACGCTCGATGAGCGCGCGCTCGCAACGATCCTGCGCGAGTACGGCGAAGAGCCGATGGCGCGCGGCATCGCACGAGCGATCGTGAATGGGCGTGCCGAGGGGCCGATCGAAACGACGGCGCGGCTCGCGGAGATCGTGCGAAGCGTGAAGAAGCCGCGGTTTCGCGAGATCGATCCATCGACGCTCACGTTCCAGGCGCTTCGCATCGCCGCGAACGAGGAACTGGTGGGACTCGACAAGTTCGTCGATGACGCGGTCAGCGTTCTCGAAGAAGGGGCGCGGATCGCAATCATCGCGTTCCACTCGCTCGAGGATCGCATCGTCAAACGCGCATTGCGGCGCTTGGAAGGGGAGTGCACGTGCCCGCCAAACCTGCCGGTTTGCGGTTGCGGTGCGAAGGAGGTCGTGAAGATTTTGACAGGCCGTCCGGTCACTGCTTCGGAGGAAGAAATAGATCGCAATCCGCGGTCACGAAGCGCGAAGTTGCGGGTTGCTGAAAAGCTCTTAGCTGTTAGCTCTTAGGAAAACCGAAGTCCTGAGAGCTAACAGGTAAGTGCTCGACAGATCGAACGCTGAAAACTCTCGCACCTAAGAGCTAACAGCTAAGAGCTGCTGTAAGCCGGAGCCCGGAAACAAGGGTGAAGGTTGGGGAAGGGTGGGCGTGTGTGCGCCGCGGGAGCTCGGGAGGGGTGGCTGGGGGAGCGTGGGTGGGTGTGGATGGTTTCCGGGTCGTGCTTGTAGGCAGATCTTCACCCTTGTTCCCTGGCTCCGTGACGTCATCCCTGGAAGGTTCCCCGCATGTACGCGCAGAAGAAATCGATCGAAAACAGCCACATCGTTCGCGAGCGCGACCGCAAGCGCTTCCGTGAGCTGCTTGCCGTCCTCGGTCTGGGCGTTCCGATCGGACTTTTCCTCCTGCTCTTCACCTGGCAGAACCTCGAAGTCATCCGCCTCGGACACGAAGCGACGCGCCTCCAGAAAAAGAAGCAGGAGATCGAGAACGCGAACCGTGCGCTGCAGCTCGAGCTCGATCGCCGCACGTCGCTCGGCGCCGTCGAACAGCGCGCCACTGAGCTCGGTTTCCAACACACCGACCCGCGCGTCGTCGTGATGGTCCAGTCACCGACGAACACCGCTCCGACCCCCGACACCCGACAACCGGCACCCTCGGCAGGATCCCGCTGATGCCCGTCTCGCAAAAGCGTCTGCTGCAACTGTTCGCCTTCCTCGCCGCGTGGGCGTTGGTCGTGATCGGACGTCTGGCGCAAGTCCAGCTCGTGCGCCACGGCGACTACGTCGTCAAGGCGCAGCGGCAGCAGGAACGGACGCTCGCGCTGCAACCCGTGCGCGGCTCGATCTTCGACAGCCGCAAGCGCGTCCTCGCGGAGAGCGTGAGTGCCGAATCGATCTACGCCGATCCGCAAGCCGTCGGCGATCCCGCGCAAACCGC